>JAUYKR010000063.1 GCA_030699855.1 bacterium | reverse complement strand
TTTTTTCGTAGATCTGACGGATTTCCTCTATTTCCCCTTTGGGGTAGTTTTCCACCTCCCACTTTTCTCGCCGGTATTCTTCGCGGTGATATTCCTTCTCCGATTTAATCGACAAATAGTTTCCGGCCGCCATCGAGAAACCGTCCGCCAGCAGGTTGGCGAAGCCGAGGATGAGAATAATGCTGGTGCTCAAATCCGCGCCGACGACGCCGGAAACGATGGCGAAGGTGGTGACGATGCCGTCGCTGGCGCCGTACACCGCTTCTGGCAAATATTTTCCGGCTTCCTGGTGCTCGTCGGGATGATCCAGATGATGTTGAATGGCCTGATGAGTGTGTTCTTTCTTCACGGCTTCCATGTCTTGTTGCCGATGGGCCTTCTGGAGTCTGGTGATGCGGTTCATGGGTGTGTTAAAGAGCGGTTCCAGTGTAGCAGTTCCTGGGGTGTTTTTCTTGCGGTGATGGGAAATGATACAATTTGACAGTAATTGTATCAAAATGATACAATTATCTCATAAACATGATACAATTATTTATGAAGAGAGATACTGTACGACCACAACTTTCCACACGCCAGGAAGCTCTTCTTGGCTCTTTGCGGCAGCTGGGGGTAGCGAATAACAAAACCTTGCTCGAGAGCATCCGTCGGCGAGAGAGTATTTCTCGAGTGACGCTTATACGAGATCTCCATCAATTGATCAAAACCGGTTTGGTGAAGAAACATGGCCGAGGCAGAGGAGTTTTTTATCAGGCAGAAACAGGGGTGTTATTGCGAGAGCTTGATCCAGGTTCTTATTTCGAACAAGGGCCTGATCAACGAGTCATACAGCCGCAGCGATTTCAGTTTGAAGGAAGGCAGATGTGGGATCAGATTTTTTCTGTCGATGAGTTGAAGCATTTTGGACAATTGACCGATATTTTTCGTCAGCACTTGGATGTTTTTACGGAATCCGCCGTGAAGAGAGAGCTAGAGCGCATCACCATCGAATTTTCCTGGAAGTCTTCCCGAATCGAGGGCAGCACCTACACCTTGCTCGATACCGAACGGTTACTGAAAGAGCATCGTGAAGCTCCGGGTAAGACCCGTGAGGAAGCGGTGATGATTCTTAATCACACAATCGCCTTTGAATATATTTGGTCTCACCCCAAGCATTTTCTCCAGTTGTCCCTCAAAAAAATTGAAGAAATTCATGATCTGATCGCGAAAGATCTCGGGATTGAAAAAGGCATCAGGAAGCGTCCGGTGGGTATTGTCGGTACGGTTTACCGTCCCCATGACAATCAGTACCAGATTCGTGAAGCAGTTTCCGATCTTTGTAAGCTGATAAACGGTTTTGAAAATCCATTTTTAAAGGCGCTGGTGGGTGTGGTCGGCTTGTCCTATATTCAGCCTTTTGCGGATGGCAACAAGCGGACTTCCCGTTTGGTTGGCAACGCCCTGCTGATCGCTTTCGGCTGCTGCCCGCTTTCCTATCGGAGCGTAGACGAAGGACTTTACAAAAAGGCCATCATTCTCTTCTACGAACAACACAGCCTAGCTCCGTTCAGGCAGCTCTTTGCGGAACAGGTGGAGTTCGCGGCCGGGAATTACTTTTTATAGGTGTTTTCAAAGTGAGTCTTCATCTTCTTGCTCTTCCTTGTATAAAGGCAATCAAATATTCCGCCACTTGTGCTGTGCCATCCGTTCCGGTGGTCATTTGGAAGTGCCTTCCGGGGTAAAGCATCTGATTTTCCTCGTCGAATATGTCAAAAATACCTTCTCGCATGGCCGCCCATCCCTTTCGTGGGCGAACGATTCGAAAGCTTAGGACTCGTCCGGATCCCTGTTGCCGATAGACTCGGAACTCGATATTTCTGGGCCTGCCGTAAGTAATTTCATCTCCATCGTGATCAATCCTTTCCATCATGTACGTTGTCTCTCCAATGGTAAATCGGAACAAGGTCTCTTCTCCTCTGTTAAAATCTGAGGTCTGTACCTGTACATCTGGTTGAAGGACGAGGTCGGCATTAGGAAACCTGTCTACGATCTCCTCTGGAGTTTCATCATCTATCGGGAAGAACAGCACCGGAGATCCTTGATTCATATGATCTCGAAAGAAATACCAGGTCCGGACGACCCAACCGCGGGCCTCGGCGTCTTCTCCAAAGGCGGCGTCAAACTTGTCCTTGAGCGGCAAGGTGTCTGGTCCGGGACTTGGTGAAGCTGCTGGTTCAGGCGCTGCTGCTTGAGCAGAAGAGTCAGAGTTACCGTTTCGTCCGTTTCGATTGGAAATCGCCGTGACGATGAGTCCGAGCAGTGAAAAAAGAAAGATAACAGCAAGAACTGTCGTTGAAGGTGCCAAAGGCGCTCTCTTTCTCGGTCTCGTTTGCGGTGATGCCTTCGGTGCTGGCCGTGAAGCTGAAGTTGGCGGAGGAGTTGGTCGTCTTTCTGGTTGCAGGGTAATCGCTTGTGCTAGCAAGGCTTGAATCTCCGCGGCGATACTACTAGTAGAAGTGGGGACGGCGATGCGTTGTTCGGCCAACTTTATTCCAAGTTCTGTTTGCAGGCGTTCAAGTTCATTGTTTAGTCCGATTTTTCCACCGGTGTCGAGGTGTTCCTGTCCGAGCAGCCGGCCGATGGAGGTTTTTGTGGTCTCTTCAATTTCCAAAATACGGCCTACGAGTTCCATTTCACCATTCGTAGTTTGTTTGATCTGTCTGATTTTGCCTCCCAGCCTGGTTCCTATCTTTTCTTTGAGGTAGTTTTCCCAGCGGCTTCTCAGAGCCTCTTGATCCTGAACCTTGTTGCCAGATTGGGTTATAACGTGCTCAATAAGCGCTCCTGGAATGCCATCAGCGGATTGATCTGTGAGGATTTTTTGAACCGTCTTGTTGTCATAGCTGAGGTCAGTACCTCGCACGAACCCACGCATGAATTTTTCCGCAATCCAGTTCACGGCGAGTTGCCGTTGCTGCTCTAAGTGACGTTCTAATTCAGCCTGTTTGTCTCGCACCGCCTGAACCCGAGCCGCGATGGAGGCGATATGTTTGAGCGCTTCCAGGTCCTGTTCAGAAAGCACCAGACGCTCTCCTTCATGAGCCAATGTTACTTGGTTCGTAGTGCCAGTTACTGGCAGGGTTCCGTCCGGCTCCAGGGTGGTTAACTGAGTCAGGTTCAACGCATGTCCGGTCACGCCGTTGACGGCGGCGATTTGCTGTTCGATTTGAATCGTCATCGCTGCCAACCGAGCAACAACTTCTTGAACTTTAGGATCTTCCAGGCAGTTGCCCTGGTTGCGAGCGTCGGGGGTCGGTTCGGTTGGAGCAGGGGTGGTGAGTTGGCTTTGACCGCTCATGGACACTGAAAATAAGAAATGGAGCCTATTGTAAAGTTAAACTTATTTTTTGCAAGGGTTTTTAGGAAGCCATTTTACTCCGAGGCTATTGGTGAATAGCCTTGAAAAGTGAAAAAAATATGTAATAATTGCTCTCCTTGACTCGCTTTCATGCGTTTGTGGCTCCTTCGGTATTGGTTTTCCCTGCGTATGGTCGTGCTGCTCCGGTTGATTTCCTGGACTACCGTAGCGGTGGCTGGCGCGGCGGTGGTGACGGTCAGCTTCACGGTAATCCTTTTGGGCGTGCCGGAGGTGTCGTTTGTGGCCGAAGAGCAGGAGCGGACAGTTGAGCTGTTGGTGTTGGGTTCCCTCAGCCCTTACCAATCTCCACTGACGGCTTTAGGCACGGTCCGTTCAGCCCAACAGGTCGATATTCGTGCTCAGACCTCCGGTCAGGTTACCTTTTTACCGGTGAGGAAGGGCAAAAAGGTGGAGGTTGGAGATGTCCTCGTCGAACTCGAGCACGGCGTTTCCGACGGCAAGGTGATGCAGGCGGAGGCGGCCCTGGAACTTGAGCTGGCTAACCTTCGTAAACTGCAACGAGGTGACCGTCCGGAAGACGTTGCGATTCTTCAGCAAAAATTAAGATCCGCCCAGCAAAAACTTCAAGAACTCCAGCGTGGGGCCCGTACGGAAGAAGTCGATGAGTTGGAAACCAAATTGGCCAATGCCCGCAAGAGCCTGGAAGATACTCAGCGTATTTTCTCCAGTTCGGAAAGAAAATCCACTCAAAATTTAGCAGCTGATCAGGCAGCCAGCATCACCGCGCTTCGCTCGGCCAGCGTGGCCGCGGATACCGCCCTCAGTCAGCATGTTCAGGATATTATTTACCCGATTGCTATTCCCGCCAACGAAACCTGTAAACTGCGCTTCCTTACCCTGAGCGCCAATAGATCCAACGCGGAAAGCGCCTGTTTTTCGGCCCTCAGCTCTCTGGAACAGCTCAAGCGTATTAGTGCGGGTATTATCGCACGAAAGACGACCGAAGAGGTGATCGGGCAGATGGAGCAGGCGGCTGCGTACCTTAGTGCCATTCGTACGTTTTTGGTCGACTTGATGGAAGTCCTGAATGCCGCCATCTCCATGGATGAGCAGATGAAGAACGAACTTAAAAAAGAGCTGACGACCGGTCAGTCGACACTGGAGGCATCGGCCTCGACCTTTTTAAATGCCCTTCAGGCGTTCAAAAGCCAGTTGACGGATAATTCATCCGCGGAGTCGGAAGTGAACGCCAAGGTGACGGAGGCGGCAAGCAAGGTGCTGGAACTGGAAGCGCAGATCTTCTTAAAAACCGCCGGAGGGACGCAGGAGCAGGTGGCCATTCATCAGAGCGACATCAAACAATTGGAGCTCCAGATAAAACTTTCCCGCGAGGGGGCCAGGCCGGAAGATATTTCCGCTCAGGAGGCGGCCGTGCAACGAGCTCAGGCAAATCTGATCGTGGAGGTGGAAGGCCGCAATAAGGCTGTTCTCCGCGCCCCGATTTCCGGAACACTGATCTATTTGCCGGTGGAGCTGGGAGACGTGGTGAACACCTACGACGTGGTGGCGGAATTGGCGAACCTCGATGACATGGAGGTTGAGGTTTTCCTCAGCGAAGAACAGCGGCGCCTGATCAACCTGGGTACGGACGCGCGGGTGCAGGGGACAACGGCGACCGGTGTCGTTTCCAGCATTTCTCCGGCCCTTGACCGAGATAGTAAAAAAATAGAAGTGAGAATTTCTCTCACGGACAAGTATCAGGACCTGGTGGTGGGAGAGTCCGTGTTCGTGGAAATTCAGCAGGATCACACCAAACCGATTCGCCGAATTCCCGTGACCGCGATCAAGCTGAAAGGAGAGCAGGCTTACGTCTACGCCGTGGATGTAAATGGTTTTGTCAGCTCCCGTCCGGTTACTCTGGGGCGAGCCTTTGGCGAGCGGGTGGAACTCTTGGATGGCTTGGATGAAAAGGATAGCATCATCCCCGATATTCGCGGTATCGAAGAGGGTGAAAAGGTTTTGATTCAAGCGGATTAATCCGATCAACCATGCAGCAGATTTGGGAATTTTTCCTGCGTCATTATCGATTCAACGCTTTGTTGATCGGCGCTCTGGTCATGGGCGGAATAATCTCCATTTTTTCTTTGCCCAAGGAATCGGCTCCGGAAGTGGTGATTCCCATCGGAGTGGTCACGACCGTTTACCCGGGCGCCAGCGCCCTGGACGTGGAGGAATTGGTGACCGATGAACTGGAAGAAGAGATCGGAAAACTCGACGATCTGGACAAGTACAGCTCGACATCTTCCGAAGGACTGTCTTCGATCGTGGTTGAATTCGAGGCCGATAGCGATATTGACGATCGCATTCGTGCCCTCAAGGACGCGGTAGACGCGGCGCTTCCCGATTTGCCGACGGAAGTCGATGACCGGCCGGTGGTCCGGCAGATCAGTGTCACTGACGAGCCGGTGTTTGTGTTCTCCGTGTCCGGGGACAAGTCGGCTCTGGACTTCAAACGGCTGGCTGACGATGTTCAGGAACTGCTCGAGGATTTGCCGGAGGTTTCCGAGGTCAAGGTGGTGGGTGTTCGCGAGCGGGAAGTCCAGGTGACGGTGGATCAGTCCAGGCTAGAGCTCTACGGTCTCGATCTGCGTCAGCTCGTCAAAGCCATCCAGGATCATAACGCTCAGGTACCGGTGGGGGCGATTGAACAGCAGCAGAGCCAGCACACCATTCGTTTTGAAGGTGGACTTCAGGATCCCAACCAGGTTTCTTCCATTCCGGTGGTTTTACGAGGAACGGTGCCAGTGCTCATTCGCGATCTGGCTCAGGTTCGGGATGATTTTGAAGCCGAGCGCAATATTTCCCGCCTGAGCGTTGACGACAGCCCGGCCCAAAGAGCGGTGACCTTCGAAGTCTTTAAAAAAGATGGCGCTGATCTGCTCAGTCTGGTCAACCGGCTGGAGGTTCAGTTGGATGTCCTCAAGAAAGGCTTATTAGAGGACACTTCAGTTTTTGTATCTTTGAACCTTGGCGACGAGATCCGCAAGGATCTTGGTAATTTGCTCTGGAGCGGTGCCCAGACGGTAATGATCGTGATCCTGCTCCTCTACTTCTTTCTGGGCGCACGCGAAGCGCTGGTGGCTGGTATCAGTATTCCACTGACCTTCCTGATGACTTTCATTGGTCTCAGTTTGCTGGGGTTTACGCTTAACTTTCTTACCTTATTTTCCCTGATTCTCTCGCTGGGAATTTTGGTGGATGCCACTATCGTCATGACCGAGGGAATGCACGCTCACCTCAGTTCCGGAAAGTCTTCGTTTGAAGCGGCCAGAGAAACCATCCGCGAATTCCAGTGGCCGGTCATTGCCGGAATTCTGACCACGGTAGCCGCCTTCGTGCCCATGCTGTTCGCTTCCGGCATTACCGGGCAGTACATTCGCACTATCCCGGTCACGGTCAGTCTGGTGCTGATGTCTTCGCTGTTCGTGGCCTTGGGGATCATTCCGGTTTTAGGTTCTCGGTTTATGAAAGCTTTATCAGCTGACGTAACTTCCCAGTCGGACAACAAAGCCTCTCAGTCGCGCTTTATGGTCGTGATCAGCCGTTGGTACGCGCCCAGGATCGAAGCATTTTTACAAAACCGCCGTCAGCAGCGCTGGTTTACTTGGTTTTTGATTCTCCTGTTTTTTTGCAGTTTGGCCCTGCCGGCAACAGGACTTCTCAAGGCCGTCTTGTTTCCGGTGGTCGATGCCGACCGCTTCTTTATCACCGTAGAAATGCCCATCGGTACTGTGTTGGAGCGAACCGACAAGGTGGTAAAATCTGTCGAAGATCTTTTGTATGGAGATCAACACATTCGTTCTTTTGTTTCCAATGTCGGTTCGTCTTCCGGGCAAAGCGCCAGCGGTGGCGGAGGTACTTCCGCCGAACATTTGGGACGATTTACCGTCAACCTGATCGACGAAGACGATCGCGATGCCACCAGCCAGCAGATTGTTCAAGAATATCGCCAGCGCTTTGCGGCCATTTCCGATGCTCGGGTAACCATCACCCAGCCCAACGCCGGGCCGCCCCAGGGGGCTCCGGTGGAAATCACTTTCTTTGGCGATGACATCCGCGAGCTGGAACGATTGACCTACGCGGCGGAAGGATTGCTCAAGTCAGTCGGCGGAGTGACCGATATCGATTCCACCAGCAAAGACACGCCTTTCGAATACCGGTTCGATATTAATCGTCAGAAGGCCCTCCAGATGGGCTTGACTCCCATCGAAATCGCTCAAACGTTGCGAACGGCCCTCTTCGGTGCCGTGGCTACCAAGCTGCGCCTGGAAGGCGAGGAGGTCGATGTTCTGGTTCAGCTCGATTTGAACTCTGATTCCGATGATCCGCTTCGGACTCGCGAGACGACTATCGATGTTTTGGAATCCCTTCCTTTGACTACTGCGGAGGGTAAAACCGTTTTACTCGGCTCCCTGGTCGAAACCGTTCTTCAGAGTAGTTTCTATCAAGTCCAGCACCAGGACGGTGATCGTATTGCCAGGGTCACGGCGGAGTTGATGCCGGGGGCGATCACGCAGGAAGTCGTCGGGACTTTTTCTGATCGCGCATCTGAACTCGAGCTCCAGGACGGGTATCGAATCCAGTACGGTGGTGAGGCGGAAGAGGTTCAGGATTCTTTTTCCGACATGTATCAGGCGCTGTACATCGGCATTATGCTCATTTTGGGAATACTGGTGCTGCAGTTCAATTCCTTTCGCCAGCCGTTCTTTATCATGACCTCTTTGCCATTCGCTCTCATCGGCGTTTTCTTCGGTCTCACCGTCACTGGCCAACCGCTCAGCTTTCCCGCTTTCATCGGCGTCGTGGCCTTGGTGGGGATCGTGGTGAACGATGCCATCATCCTTATCGATCAGGCCAATCATAATCGTCGACTGGGAATGTCAGTGTGCAACGCGGTGTACAATGGAGCGATATCACGGCTGCAGCCGGTACTGCTCACCACCATTACCACTGTGTTTGGTATTTTGCCGCTGACTTTAAGCGATCCCGTTTGGGGCCCGTTGGGTTTTTCCATTATATTCGGGCTCAGTTTTGCCACGGTGCTTACCCTGGTGATGGTGCCGATGCTGTACCTGCGCTGGGTGGAAAAGGAAGAGCCAGGAGGTGTATGATCGTGGTATGAAAAAGGTAACCTGGTCCCTCCAATCCCTCCAGCAGCAACTTCTCCAAATTCCTCCCGGAAAGGTGGTGACCTATGCGGAAATGGCCAGAGCTTTGGGCAAACCAAGGGCTGTTCGTGCCGTGGGAGCCTTGTGCGGGAGTAATCCCGAGCCGGATACATATCCTTGTTTTAAGGTCATCAAAAGCGATGGTGGGATCGGCGGTTACAGCGCCAAGGGCGGAAAAGTGGAAAAAATCCGGCGACTACGGGAGGAGGGGATTGAGGTAACGGGAGAGAGAATTCTCGACCTCGCTAAAAGTCTTCATCGGTTTTCATCTTGATCCATATACCCACTATGGGTATACTGTAGCTGTCCTGATTTTTTCTTTCTTCATGGCATGAGGAAATTTCTTTCCTTCTCAACGGCGTTTGTTTTTTTGGCCGTTCTCGTCTGTTCAACGGCCATGCCGTTGGTCATGGCCTATGGCGATGCGCATGCTATGGATGCTTGTCCTCAGAGCCAGGCTCATGGTTCGGATTCCAGCTCGGCCTGCGATCACAGCGCCAAGGTAAGCTTAGCTCTGAATCTGAAGCAGGGCTCCACTGGTGACAGCGATATTGCCTTCAAACTGCCGGTATTGGTACCGGTTTTTTCCGCTCCGGAAGCCGAATTTCTCGACCTTCGCCTCTCCCGTCATCCGGTGTTCACAACCAGGCTTCTTTCCCATCTTCAGCCGCTTCAAACCATCGTGCTGAGGTTTTAAAAATTATAGAAAACACTTGAGTTGGTTTCCCATGAGAGTGTTTTTTTGATCGTTGTGCGATGAAATTATTTCATTCATTTTTTTATTATGAAATCCATTCTTTTTTCACTCTTTATTCTTTCCAGCTTTCTTCTTATCACCGCTTGCGGGGCTTCGGACAAGCCCGTTTCCGAAAAAGATAAAGCCGCTCAATATGGTATGACTCAGGAAGAATACCAGGAGGCAAAGTCAGCGGCGGCTCGCATGAATATGACCATGGATAAGCATCAGGAAATGCTGGAGGAATAATACCGCCTCGCTTATGTTTTACTTTTTTTGATCGCATCATGGAAAACTTTTTACCATTACCCCAGCCGCCCTTTTCTCCGCTGTCTTCCTTAAAAAGACTGGGATGGAAGCTGCCGCTGGTTTTGGGAATCGTCTTGGTGAGCAGCGGAGTGTTCTTTTCATTCTTTTCGTTCGCGGACGAGCCGTTGGCGGCGATTCCCGGCCAGCAGGTCGTGAAGGAGAAACCAAAACTTGTTTCGCCTCGCCCTCTCAAAGACTCCTCATTGGAGTTGATCGGAACGGTCCTTTCTCACGAAACGGCCTCCGTTTATCCTCGCCGCGAAGGCATTGTGGAAGATATTTTAGTCGATATCGGTGACCGGGTTGAAAAGAACCAGGTGATCGCCAAGCTGCTCCCTCCGGGAGTGGCGGGAAAGAGCGCCGGAATGATCGCGGAAAAGCGAGCTCTTCTCAATCAAGCTCAGGCTGAGCTGGAAAATACTCAATTAGTCACAGAGGCGATTCTTAAGAATTCTCAAGAAGAACTAGCCGCGAAAATGACGGCCATAAAGGGCCTCAAAAAAAATAAAAAATCCATGATTGAGCAGTCGACCGCGGCGCTAGAGACAACGACCGTCAATGAGACGGCCAGAATCGCCAATGCTCAAAAAACCGTTGAGATTTCCGGCACGCAAATCGTGCAAATGATCGACCGGGCGCTGGTCGAGATCGCCTCCGCTCGCCAAACCATGGAAATCGCGTTTTATGGAGATTTCGGCAGAAATAGAACCAACTATTATTCTGAAGCGTCCATTCCCAGTTATCTCAGAATAGCTTCGGCCAGTCTGATCAGCGAGATCGCCTCCGATTTAAATATCTTGTCCCAAGCGGAGAGCGAGCTTCTCGTTTTGGAGGCCGCAGTTAAAAAAGAGCGTGTTCCGGAAGTCCTGAGTTTAACCCTGGGGCTGCTTACCCGCACTCAGGCTGTCCTGAAGAACGGTATTCCCGGTGACGCAGAAACCCAAAAAGATTTAAATGACACGATTGGTGAGCTCATCGAACATCGCTCGGAGGTGCTGGATGCGAAACAGGATCTTGAGGATGCCATCAATGACCATGCCGCGGTGGTGCAGGAGCTTGCTGTCATGACTTCCGAACAGGAAAAAAATATCACGACGGCTCAAAAAGAACTTCAGACCACCACCACGTTACAAGATTCGGAGGTGGCTAATCTCAATGCTGAAATTCGAGTCCAGGAAAAAAATCTTCGTTTGACCGAAGCCGAACGGCGGCAGATGAATGAAAAAATGAAGAACGATCTGGATCTGGCCAAGGCTCTCTATCAACAGGAATTTGCTTCCAGCGGAGATCGGGAGATCCGATCGCCTTTTTCCGGAATCATTTCGAAGCGCTTTATCCAGGTGGGGGAGGTGGCCATGCCGACGGCTCCGGTTTTTGAGTTGACGGACGTTTCGACGTCTTTGTCCAAGAAAGCGAAACGGGAGATCCAATTCGGCCTTCCGGAGGACATGAGCATGATGGTGGATGTCGGCAAGGAGCTGGAGTTTTTTCTCGCCTCCAATCCAGGTGAGATCTACAAGGCTACGGTGACCAGAAAGAGTCCTCAAATCGATTTGGGATCGAGGACGCTGATCGTGCAGGCGCGCTTGGATGATTCGCTCCAATTGCCGCGGAATACCAGCGTGAGGGTAAAAATTCCCAGAACTTCCGTTCCGATCTTTCAGATTCCTTCCCAGGTGGTTGTTCGTGATGATGAGCGGAATTTCATCTGGGTTTTGCCGTCTGGGGGCGGGGGTCTTGAGCAGCTGAGCATCCAAGTGCTGGCAGAGGATGGTGAGCTTGCCGAAGTTTTCGGGGAGATTTCTGAGCAAACGCAAATCTTGGTCGATCCGCCTGTAGGGGAGCCTGAATCTTCTGAAAAATAATACCTCAATTATGATTAACCAACTGATTAAGAAATCTCTCGAGAACCGTTTTCTGACCATCATGTTTTTTCTTGCTCTGGTCATTTTGGGGGTCATCTTTTTGTATCGGACTCCGGTGGATGCTCTGCCAGATCTTTCCGAAAATCAGGTGATTGTGATGACAGAGTGGCCGGGACAAAGCCCGAAAAACGTGGAAGATCAGGTGACCTA
>JAUYKR010000028.1 GCA_030699855.1 bacterium | reverse complement strand
ATCAGGAATAATCTCGATCTGCCCATCACGAACCACATGCTGCATCACCTCTTTAAGGGAATAGGCCCGGCCCTTCTCCAGCTTCAAACCTTCGTGATCCCAAGAATTCACCGGATGATTGACGTCGATAAACCACTGCTTGGAAACAAGGGGTTGAATGGGGGTTTTGCAGCGCGAACAAACCGACAGGTTGTTGACATAGTTTTCGTCAATTCTATTAACCAATCCCTTTTTCTGCAAAATTTCCACAAATTTTTCCCGTGCTTCCTGTGCCGTCAATCCGGCGAAGGGACCGTTAGCCGGGGTCAGTTTGCCATGCTCGTCGATCATCTGGATGACCTCGAACCCGTACTTGTTCGCGAGATCGAAATCCAAAAAGCTGTGTGCCGGTGTAGCGGTCATCACACCCGAACCAAAATTTCGATCCGAGGCTTCATCGGCAACGACCGTGGCGACAATCGGCTCGTCACCGATCCAATCAAGCGTGATTTTTTTGCCGTGATATTGCAGATAGCGCTCATCTTCCGGATGAACGACCACGATGTGATCGCCATATTTCGTTTCGGGTCGAGCTGTTCCCAGTTCAAATGGCCCGTACTGAAAATAATAAAACTTTCCAGTTCTTTCCACATAGTCCACCTCATCGTCGGAGATCGTGGAAAAACACCGTGTACACCAGTTGACGATCCGGTTACCACGGTAGATCAGACCATCGTCAAACATTTTTTTGAAGGTCGCGAACACGGTCTGGTTCAGCCCGTGGTCAAGCGAGTAATACTCGCGAGACCAATCGCAAGATGACCCCATTCTGCGGGTTTGATTGCGAATCGTGTTTTGAGATCCGGCGACAAACTCTTCGATCATTTTTACAAACGCCTCTCGACCATAGTCGTGACGAGTCTTTCCCTCCTTTTCCATTACGTCACGCTCTACTTTATTTTGGGTGGCGATGCCGGCGTGGTCGGTGCCCGGCACCCACAGTGCCGGATGACCCTGCATGCGCTTGTGACGGATCATGATGTCCTCCAGCGCCAACATGACGGAATGACCCAAATGAAGCGTCCCCGTGGCGTTCGGCGGCGGCATGGTAATGACGAATGGTTTCTTCTTTATCTTTGATTTTGCCTGCTTCTTTTCATTCCACTCCGGCTGAAAGGCGCCGGACTTTTCCCACATCTGATAGATCTGGTCTTCGTAGTCTTTGGCGATGTAGGCTTTTGGGAGCTCCTGAGCCATGATTCTAGCCGTTAATTGAGCCCAGCATATATGACGAAAAGTCTGTTTTCAATTATAATTCTTCCGATAACCCTCGACGACATGCGCATCCTCGCCATCGAAAGTTCCTGCGACGAAACCGCCGCCGCCATCGTGGAAGACGGCTGGAAGGTTCATAGCAATGTGATTGCCTCTTCGCTCAATCTGCACAAAAAAACAGGCGGAGTGGTGCCGGAGGTGGCGGCCAGGGCACATTTGGAGGCGATCATTCCGGTGCTGGAAAAGGCTGTTGAAGGCCGGCACTTCGACGCCATCGCCGTCACCGCTGAGCCGGGCCTCGTCACCTCGCTCCTCGTCGGCACGGAGACGGCCAAGTGGCTGGGGTATTTGTGGAACAAACCGGTGATTGCCGTCAACCATATCCACGGGCACGTGTACGCCAACTGGCTGGAGTTGGATCCGGAAAAAGATCGAATTGAGCTGCCGATACTCGCCCTAAGCGTGTCCGGAGGACACAACGAGCTGATTTTGATGAAGGAGCACGGCGAGTTCGAGATTATCGGCAAATCCCGGGACGATGCCGCCGGTGAGGCCTTTGACAAAGTGGCCAGAATTCTCGGGCTTGGCTACCCAGGCGGGCCGGCAGTTGAGACGACGGCGAAAAACTGCGCGGAAGCAAAACTGAGCTTCCCTAGAGCCTGGCTCAACCAGTCGAACAGCGGCAGATGGGATCAGTCCAGTTTTGATTTTTCCTTCTCCGGCCTCAAGTCGGAGGTCATTCGCGAAGCGCAGAGAAGAGGTAATCTGACCGATCAAGACCAGGCGGAGATCGCCTCCGCCTTTCAGGAGGCCGTCTGCGACGTTTTGGCGACCAAACTTATCGGTGCCGCGAAAAAACATCAGGTGAAGGAAATTCACCTGACCGGAGGAGTTTCCGCCAATCAATTTCTCCGACTGGTGATTGAGCGGCACATGAAGGAGCAGGATCTGAACAGACCCTTCCGGCACCCAAAAAAAATGAACTACTGCACCGACAATGCCGCCATGATCGCAGCAGCCGCATATTTCACGACTACCACCACAGCGACTTCTTAAGCCGATCCCAAAATCCCAGCGAAATGTCTCCGGAGCAGCTGCCCGGGTCCGGGTGCTGGTTGTGCTCATGAGCCGTACCGGCGATAAGCGGGTATTGGTGTTCAAGCACGTAGGTGGCGGGATCATTGCCATAACTGATCAGCAAGCGGTCCTCACTTTTGATCAGCTGGTTAGAAGGATTTTTCACCACCTCGCCATTGAGGATGTAGACAACACTTTTTTGGCCAATATTTCGGGAGATGGTATCAGTATCATCAACAAGATAGTTTGAGCCGAGTTGGTAACCGATGTTGGCAAAAAAATGTCCCCAGGTCACTCCTTCGTCGTGAACATGAATCACGTCTCCGACGTTATTGTGCAAATGGGTACGGTCTTCCGGAAATACCGGCGCGCCGATGGCCTTGCAGCCCTGAACATCCTGCATGTACCGGTCCGAGCTAAAGTCTCTCTGTCGGCCGTCGATGAAGACGGCAAAGTTAGCGTGAAAATGCGTGGCCTTCTGCACGTCCATACCAACAAAGCGAATAGCAATAATAGCCAGCACGCCGGCTAAAAATCCGATGCCTATGAAGTGAGAAACATCTTTGAGCATTTGGGAGGGAATGAGCATCTCTCTGTTTCATCCTAGGCGACTTTGCATCATAATGCCAGTGTTTGTAAGGCTCCGTTTAATCCGCCGCGCGGACGAATACAGATCACCTATGACTTGCCCCTACGGAAATAACGTCCACGTCATTGGCATTGCCGGCAGCGAAGCTGCGGCGGTATTGAAGTTTTTAAGGAATACCTATCCCCGTCTTCAACTCACCGGCCACGATTCAAGCACAAGGGAGGAATTTTTGAGAAACTTTAAAGAAGCTCACATCGGGTTGGGAACAAAAACCGCTGTCGAACGGGGCAGAGAGCTGCTGCAATTGGAAGGGGTTCACTTTCAGTTCGGCGGTGAATACTTAGAGGGAATAGAACAAGCGGACAGTCTCTTCGTCCCTCAGTCCTGGTATCTGTACGAGCAAAACGAGCCACTCAAAGTTTTTCAAGAGAAATTTTGCTCCATCACCCGGCTCTACTTCGATCTGTTTCCGGGAAAAATCATCGGCATCACCGGCAGCAACGGCAAGACCAGCACTTCCACCATGATCGCGGAAATCATGCGGCGAGCTTACCCGCGCACGCTTTACTCCGGCAATGACCGTCGTACGGAACAAGTCCTGGACCGACTGGACCAGGCTGAGAGAGACGACTGGTTGGTGCTGGAAATTTCCAACCGACAGCTGATGGCTGATCTGGGCAAGAGTCCGGACATCAGCGTCATCACCAATATCACCCCCAACCATCTGAGCGAATACAACAACTTCGAAGAATACGCCGCCGTAAAAAAATCCATGTTGAAGTATCAGACGGCTCGACAGTGGTCGGTTCTCAACGACGATGATCCTGAGTCCCGAGAACTGATCGAGCGCGATGGTGGGGAGACGATGCCCTTTTCCACCGAACACCAGTTGCCAAAAGGAGTGTTCGTCCGCTTCGGACAGATCATCATCAAGCACGCTGACCGTGAGGAGGTGACGATGAAAGCCGGTGAACTCCCACTGCTTGGCAAGCACAGTCTCGCCAATGCCCTGGCGGCCACGGCCGCCACTCATCTCGCCGGGGTGAAGGCGGAGCTGATCGCGCAGACTCTCCGCAGCCTAGAGCCTATTCCGCAGCGCTTGGAGTCGGTACAAACGGTACTCGGGGTGACCTATTACAACGACAGCGCTTCCACCGCTCCGGAATCAACCCTGGCGGCACTGGACACCCTTCAGCAGCCCCAGCAAGCACTGTATGTGATCCTGGGGGGGAAGAGTAAAGGCTCCGACTATCAGCCGCTGGCCGAAGCCCTTCAAAAAACCGGTATTCGCCCAATCCTGCTCAGCAGCCCACTGGCGGATGAGCTAAAGTCGCTGTTCGAAAAAAAAGCACCGGCGGAATGCGAAACCCTACAACAAGCCCTACAGTTCGCGAAAGAAAACGCTCAAGCAGGCGACAGAGTTGTGCTTTCTCCCGCAGGAGAATATTTTAGCTACTTCAGAGACAAAATGACGGGCTATAAAAACTTTCGCGACATC
>JAUYKR010000024.1 GCA_030699855.1 bacterium | reverse complement strand
TCCGGCCATAAAGGACGAACTGGGTTCGGTGGAAAAAGTTCGATTCATCTGAGATTCGAAGCTTGCTTTGATTTTCAGCAGGGTGCTGAAGAGAAGGGTGGACGGCGAAGTGGATGGCTCGCTTCGCTCCATTTGCTTAATTCTCGGCCGGTACATGACCGAATAGATGCTGAATCGGGACAGGTATCCGGCGTAGTCAAAGCTGTCGAAGACCGTCGGGCGTTGCAGGTGTCCGCTGATTTCCAGCGAATCTCCATACTCGTATTTGGGATACTTGCCGGTGGAGATGAGGAGGTAGCCGCCTACGGGTCGTAAAGTCTCGGAGCCTGCCGTAATCACACTCTGAGTTTGGATAGTGTAATTGATCTTGTTGAAGCGGATGTCCGGTTCTTCGGCAACGGTTCCGGTGACGGTGACCTGGTTTCTTTCCTCACTAGCATAATAGTCTACCGTCTCTGGATTGGAGAGATGCAGGGTGGATTGACCGCGAAAGATTCCCAAAGCCAGAGCACAGCAGAGAATGAGCAGAGCGGCCGTTGTCCGGCTTTTCAACAGGACCAGGAGGCTAGTGGCTAAACAGAGCAGCGCGAACCAGCCGAATGAATTCGGCGCATATGGCAGTAGTTCGTGCAGGCCGATGCCGACCACAAAGCTGACGAGAAGTCCGAGAAAGACTTTTGAGCGCGACATAACCCCCCTTAATTTCTAGACTTGTATCATACAATGTCCTTTACACATTGTCATCTTTAAATCTTCAGCACATCTCCCATTTCCTTTTCCAACGCCTCTTTTTTCAGGCGCAGTTCTTTGACCATGTCGATCATCATGTCGCTGTCGTTGTCGTGAGCTGAATGATAGAAGTCGTAGATCTGTCGGAGGAGAAAGAGAGCGGAGTTGATGAACAGGTCGGCTTGCGATTGCTGTTTTCCTTCCAGCTCCGCATACACTGCCTGATTGATGATGGTGCCGGGTTGAAGGAGGTTGATTTCTCCGACCTCGATTTTCTTCATCACCTCTTCGAGAAACTGTTTGTCTTCCGCGCTCAGACTGGTGGCGCTGTCGCTCCAGGGTTTGTTAACGGTCTCTTGAGTTTTTTTGTCAATCTCCGTTCCAGCGTGTTCCTGGATACTTTTGGCCAGCTTGCTGGAGCTGAAGGGAATTTGTTTACCGGTAGACATAGGTCTTGTTTCCTAGCTGATAAGTATTAAGAAGGCACTCATAGTTTCTGCTATGATTCAACTATGCGCAAATGCTTTTTCTTCATATTACTTATTTTTCTCGGTTGGCTTGGCTTAAGCCAGCCAGTCTCTGCCGATGACGTGGTGCGAACGGAAGTCTTCGACTTCCAACTTGGGGCCGGTAAAAAACTGGAGCACCACGGGCCTTTTTCCTTCCAGGCTTTTGCCGCCAGCGAGGTCGATGGCGTTCAGGTGAGCTTTTTACAGGTTGGTGGCTGGACTGATTGGCGGGATCTGAGTTACGAAGAAGAGGAACTCTCGGGTTCGGAGCTGATGTTTGTGGAACCCAGCCAGGCGTTTTCGTTGCGCTCGGAACGAGCGCTGAACGTGAAGGTAACTCTGATGGATTTCTCTCCGCAGCCGCTGCTGGTGGCCAGCAGCCAGCCGGAATATCTGGCTGTGGTGACAAAGAGCAAAACTCGCATCATCTCCCGGGCGACTTGGGGAGCGGAAGATGCCGTAGCCGCAGCTCGGGCTGTCGAAGAGTCAGGAGTGGGGGAGCACGAAAGTGAGGCTATGGCACCAGCTCCAAATCTGTGCGCTCCTCTGGAACGGAAGTATCCCGATCAGTTTCGCCAGCAGACTCGGAAGGAAACACTCGACCAGCTTGGCCGGGCTTTGATCTGGCCGCGGGAATACTCCGAGCAAATAAAAAAGATCGTTATTCATCATACCGCCCGCGAAGTGAGGGATTTCAACGGAGATAGCCGGGTGGATGAGCAGGACTTCAAAATCGGCGTGCAGGCGATTTATCAGTATCACACCGTGTCTCGAGGTTGGGGAGATCTCGGCTATCACTTTCTGGTCGATCCTTTTGGAAATATTTACGAAGGAAGAGCCGGCGGCGCTTATGTTGTGGGCGCGCACGTGCTCTGCCAGAACACCAGCACCGTGGGGGTGGCGCTGATGGGAAACTTCCAAACAGAGAGGGTGCCGCAACAGGGGTTTCAGGGGGTTGTAGACATCGTTCGTTATCTCACCGAGCTTTACAATATCAACTCGAAGGGAGAGTCTCAGTTTCGCGGTGCCATTATTCCCCACATTGTTTCCCACGGAGAGATCGCCGCTATTACCAAGGGGGTGATCGGCCAGGGAGCCACGCAGTGTCCGGGGCGAAACCTCCGCCGGATGATGACAGAGCTGCGGACGGAGGTGGCTCGGGAGGCTGAGTTTTCCCAAGTTGTAAAGCCGGAGTTTCGCTATGAACTGACCGCCCTCGAAAGTGGAGACAGAGTTTTACTCACCGGCGAGCGACGGACGATCAAGGTGACCATAAAAAATACCGGTAATTTTCCCTGGATGACGGAAGGAGAAAGCGCTCTCGCTTTGCGTCAGGTGCAGCGCCTGGGCGCGCGACTGCTACCCGTAAAAGGTGGAATCAATCTTCCGGTTGCGAAGAAAATCGCCGTTAGCGGCACAGCAGTATTTTCCGTGGACTTGCCGGTGTATCAGCGAAGAGGAGTTATCAGCATCGAGTTAGCACCAATGGCGGGGGAAGGTCAGAATTTAAGAGGCGAGCGGATTCTCCTTCATTTCACCGTGGAAGCGCCGAAGTTTGTGGCCAGAGTTGAGCCGGCCATCGGTCAACAGGCGCTTGTCAGGGGCTTTGAGCAGGAATTGCGAATGATGATTGTCAACCGCAGCAACTTCGATTGGCAGGCGGGAATGATCTGGTATTCGGTCAGGGGTTTGGACAGGGTATTCATCGATCGGGAAGTCATGGTTGGAGAAAACTTCAGCTTCCCTGTGCCGGTGAAGGTGGGCTACAAAGATGGTCAAGTAGAAGTGAAGGGGCTGGTGGGCATCGACGCTTTGCCGATCGGAGTGGAATCTCGCGGATTTCGCCCCTCTAAAGCCGCATTTTCCGAAACGATAAAAACCGGTGGCCGGGTACAGCTGGTGTTTGAAAAGGAGGCCCAGAGCGTGACCGAGCTTTCTCCAGTTGTCGGAGAACAAGAAGTTTGGGTCCAGTACCGGAATGCCGGTTCGGTTCCCTGGTATCGCGATGGCGCTTACCGCGCGCGCCTTCAGATCCAGGATAAACCGGATTTTCTGCATCCGTCTTGGCAGCAGCGAAAATTTGCCGGCTTTCTTCAGCAGGAGGTGGTCATGCCGGGGGAATCCGGACGATTTGTCCTCCAATTGAACGTGCGAAAAATACCGCTGCGATCCGAATCAGATGTCTTCGTGCCGGTGGTGGAAGGCATCCTGGTCAGAACATCAGACAAGGCCGAATTTACCTTATCGGGGCAGCGAGACAGCGGTCGAGAAGCTGTGCGCCCGGTGGTTCGACCAACATCTGTCCGCCCATCTCCAGCAGTTGAAGGCCCCAAGCCGGCGGAACTTCCACCGATGCGGGTGCTGCTGACGGAGATCAATCAGGACTTGCTGGAGGTAACCTCAACCGGTGAGTTCAGCAGTTGGGACTCGCGTTCGCAGCAAACTCGTGAAAATGATCCGGGTGAAATTGTTCAGGTAAGTAGGGATCAGCTGCGAGGAGGAATTATTTTTCGAGTTCAGGCGAAGGAGCAACCGCAGATTAATCTGCTCAACTGGAATCGCTTCAAGAATTTTGGTTCCACCATTTACAACGACAACAGCTTCCGGAACGTCCTCGAATTCCGCCTGGATGGGGACAGGATGATCGTTATCAACGAACTCCCGCTCGCAGACTATATGAAGGGTATTGCCGAGGAGCCGGAAACGGAGGATATTCCCCAGGAAAAGCGCAAGGTGATAGCAGTTTTAGCAAGGAGCTACGCTCTGCACTACCTGACTTCCGGTTACGAAAAGTTTCCGGGCAAGCCTTATAACGCCGCCGACAGTCCGGCGATCTTTCAAAAATACTTGGGCTACGGTTTTGAGTCGCGCAGTCCCAAGTGGCAGAAGGCTGTTCGGGAAACAAAAGATGAAGTGGTGATGGCGGGGGACTCAGTGATCCGGGCGGCTTACTTTTCCTGCACGGATGGTGCTCGCACGAAATCAGCCGCTGAAGTCTGGCCAGATGTCGAGTATTTTCAGCGCAATTCATCCGTGTTCCAATCAGTTCCGGATCCGTTTGGCGATGATCCAACTCGATCGGGTTTCGAAGCCTGCGGACACCAAGTTGGTTTAAGCGGTTATGGAACTACTCAAATGGCCAAGGAGGGGAAGACCTACCGAGAAATTATTCAGTATTACTATCAGGGAGTGGAAATCAAAAAAACCTTGCCATAAGGCTTCTTGTAAGTGTATAATTATCATATAATTAGCTGATAATTATCCTCCATGATTACTGATTTTGTTTCCGTTACTGAACTTCAAAAAAACTCGAAGGGTGTCCTTCATTCCGGA
>JAUYKR010000020.1 GCA_030699855.1 bacterium | reverse complement strand
GATGTGAATATCAATTGATTTTTCGGCTTTTGATGCGTTTTTGCTACAGTACAATGAGGTATTTATACCCCTCTTCATGCTTCGACCAAGTAAAAGCCGCCTTCGACTGCTCGTTTCGGTCTTGTTGCCGGGCATCGTCGTTCTTGCCGTGCTGACAGTGGTGTTTCGAGGCGGACTTAGCAATCTGCTGACGCAGACTCTGCCACAATACGATGTTCGCATAGGAACGAGCACTCA
Organism: bacterium; assembly: GCA_030699855.1. Classification (GTDB taxonomy): domain Bacteria; phylum Patescibacteriota; class Gracilibacteria; order JAUYGZ01; family JAUYGZ01; genus JAUYKR01. Next base: position 7,518 of record JAUYKR010000020.1, on the reverse strand, counting down.
CGACGCGGACTCGATTGATGATTGTTTGAGGCGAAAAAAATGGCACTTCAACGAACTCTACAACATCCACGTGAATGGTTTGGCCCGCTGTGAGCGAAATGCGAAAGGGCTGCTTTCCGTCGCGTCAGAAAGTGGTGTCTCCACCGATCCCGTTGATGAAGAGCGTTGCCGCAGCAAGCGGGAGGGACAGATCGTCAGCAATGGCGTACCATCGGAGAATGCCGCCGAGCTGTGGTCCAGGCATTGTTCTTACCTTGGCGCTCTTGGCGGAGCGGGCAGACCTTCGAGCTCCAGCACCAGGACTTCATCCGACTTCTTTTCTTTTAGTTCCAGCAGCGGCGGATCGCGAAGCTTGGGAACTCCTGCCACTTCTTCTACAGGTGGGGCAGCACCGGATGGGTCTACCGCAGACACAGAGTCGTCAACCGGCCCTCTTTACGACGGAGTTGGCGTCAGCGTTCCCGACGCAAGCCTGGTGGCCGGAGGGATCTCCAAGGAAAAAAGTCTGATTGTGCTGATCATCGGCTTTACCAACTGGCTGCTGCCATTCGTCAGCGTGCTCAGCGTGTTTGCCTTCGTGGCCGCGGGCTTGTTTTACATCCTCACCTTTGCCAACGAAGAGCTGAACAGCAAGGCCAAGAACATCATGCTCTACGTGGTGATCGGAATTGTGATCATCTTTTCGGCCTATACGATCGTCAACACTTTGCTGTCCCTGACCCAGTAATATTCCAACCATCCGAGTTATGAATTTTTCGCGTAAAACGATCGTTCTCACCCTGCTTTTTTTTCTCCTGTTGGGAGGCGTCAGCGCTATTCGAACCGCCGTGGCGGTGGATGTGCCCAGCGGCGATCTGATCCCGCCCACTGCTTACGAAGGCTATGCTTCCGGCCTTGAAGCCGGTGGAGGGGATCTTCGCCAACTGGTGGTGATGATCACCAATTACGTGCTCGGCTTTTTGGGACTGGTGGCGATCACCGCCATCATCTACGCCGGTATTCTCTACGTGGCCTACTTCGGCAATGATGATCTGATGGCCAAGGCCAAAAATATCATCATGTATGTGGCCATCGGCATATTGGTGATTTTACTGTCCTACGCCATCGTCAATGCCTTGATCCTGGCTACCGGATCAGATGGAAATTCCGGTCAAGGCGGCTTCGGATCTGGCAGTGAGGCTGACCGTCCGATTGGAACCATCTTCGATGTGGAAGGTAAAGACTTCATCTTTCCGGTGGTGACCAATCTGCAAAAGCTGGGTGATCTCTGTCCCCACACGCCCATCGGCTTGAACGCGAACAGTGTCGGCTGCGCCACCAACGAATTGATCGCCGATACGGACGGCGACGGGGTGGCGAACCTGCTCGATACCGATGACGACGGCGACGGAGTCGCCGATAGTGAAGACCGTGATGCCGATGGCGACGGAGTTTGCGATGCCCCCGGCGGGGTCTCCTCCGGCTCGAATGTTGACCAGCCTCGTTGTGCGCCTGGTCCGGATTTTTGCCCGGACACCCTCAGCTACGAAGTCTTCAAGGTGTCTCAAATCGAGCGTAACAAGTTACAAATCGATCGGGTTTCAAAAGAAGAATACCTTGCCTTTATTGTCGCCGATCCGCCGGCTGCCGGCGGGGATCGCGAAGCGAACAACTACAAGGGCTGCGCGGAGTACCAACAGAAACCTGACATCGATGGCGATGGTGTTCCGGACGCTCAGGATTGTGATGCCGATGGGGATGGGCTGCTCGATACGATCGGTTGCGTGCAGCGCTTTCAGGAACGGTATCCTAGGGAATCTTTCAATCCGGAGAATATCAATGCTGACGTTATTTTTGAAGGCGCGGTGGTCAATCAGGTGATTCCGGGAAAGGTAGATCCCGATACTGACGATGATGGTATTCCGAATTTTGGAGCCAGTCTTCCCGATGAATCCAGGAAAATTCTCCTGAATACGCTTGCCAATGACTTCGATTCCCTGGCCAGATCTATCCGCACTAAATGTGCCATTCTGCCGCAAACCCGTCGGGTGTTGGAATTTTGTGCCAGTGAGCAGGGGCGGCCCAAGGGTCGGTTGATTCAAATGCTGGAGACGCTCAGTTCGGATCTCAACCTGATTGATTTTGAAGCCTTCAGCTCCGTCTTCCAGGAATTCGAAGCCGTGGCCAAATCTTTCTCCCAAGTGCAGGCGGTGATCGCCACTCAGGGCAGCTTTAACGGCCGAATTCCGGACGATGGCGGATCCTTTGTGGTTGAGTTTAATGCCTTACAAACCGTTGATCCCTATACTCAGTTTTGTCCGGTGGATGGCAATAATTACTATTGGTTCGTGAATGAAACGCTTGATTTCAGTAATGGGGTGGAGGGGATTATTGCTTCTCCAAACGCCACGCCTGCTCAGGGCCTGTACTTCCGCCATGAATTTCCCGAGGCTGGAGCCTATAACGTCCAGCTGCTGGTCTTAAGCGCCTGCAACTATAATTCTGTCAACCCAGGCGCGAACGAGGCGGCCAGCGTGGCCGCCTCTATTGCCGGCATCAGCTCCGCTCGCGTCACGGTTTCGCCCCCTCGGGTTCAACTGGTGGTCAGGGTCAATAATGAGCGCGTTCGCGGTGACAGTATTCGCATCTTGCGAGGAACCAGCACGCCCATCGCCTTCGATCTGCGCGAATCCGCCTTAAGCGGAGGGGCTTTTGCTCGTCTCGATTACGACTGCGACGATGGAAGCGGTAGTCAACAACTTCAAGGCAATCAGAGTAATTGGCAGTTTACCTGCCAGTATGGCGCCAATGATCCCGATCCATCCAAGGACATTCGGCTGACTGCCTTTGACCAGCAGGGGGATCCTTTTTCTCGCACGGTTCGACTGATCTTCACCGATACTATCGCCATCCTCACCATACTGCCGGCCTTGGAAGGCGATACCGGCACGCCGTTTCAGTTCAGGAGTATCGGATCTCAGGCGACCAGCACTCAACAGCCTAATTTCAGTTTCCGAATAGAGGAAAATACCCCTACCGGTTTTGTCCAGGTTGGGCGTGATATTCAGCAGGAGCAAACCAGCTTCCAGTTTCCCCGTCCCGGGGAATATCGGGTGACGTTGACGGTGTCCGTTGGGGGAAATATCAACCAGCAGGCGACTGACAACTTGACGGTGATCATCCACCCCCAGGATCCGGTGGCCTCGTTCAAAATTTCCTTTCCGGAAAAAATAAAACCGGCCAGGGCCACTCTCGACGGCAGTGGCAGTTTTCATCCGGATTTTCCCAGCGCCAACGTGGATGATGTTCTCACCTTCCAATGGAAGGTGGATGGAGTGGTGCTGCAGGCTCGTACGGGAACCTCCACCGGCCAACAGTTCTTTGATCCGGTTACGGTTGGAAAGAGCTCCAGGATCTTCTATGACTTCCAGAGCACGGGCGAGCACGATGTCGTCCTGACCGTATCCCGCGGCGGATTAAGTCACGTCGTCTCACAAAAAACAAAAGTAGATTCCCTGCTGGGTGTCGACTTCGCCATCGATAAGCCGGCCGCTCACGTCAACGATATCATCACCTTTAATCCCGACAGTAATAATGCCTTGGGTTACTTCTGGGACTTTGATGATGGGGTAACCCTGACGGCGGACACGGATGATGTCGTGCACAAATATGAGAGACAGGGTAAATATAAAGTGACTCTGACGGTTATCGACGGAGCGGGCAATACCAACAAGATTACCAAGATTGTGCTGATCGGTCAGACAGACACTCCTTTGGCAGTGGTCAAAACCCTGGTGAACAGTATCGAACGTGATCAAGAAGCCTCCGGCTGTATCGAGGTCACCCGCAAGGACAGCGTCGTTTTCGACGCCAGTGATTCGGTGAGTGTGAATGGTGAGCACATCGGTTTGGAATTCTTCTGGAAGCTCGAAGACTTCGACGAACTGGTGCGGACCAGAAGCTTCAGTCGGGTCTTCAAAGAACTGACCGACGGAGCCTGTTTCGACGTCGAACTGACGGTTACCGACATCCTGACCAAAAAAACCGACGTGGCGGAAATCGTCAGCGTTGAGGTTATCAACCTGGAGCCGGAGCTCACCAGTTTGCGTGTGATGCCCGCCACCCAAGAGCTGGTGACGCCGGTGACGGTGACGGTCAGCGCCGCCGGAGCCAGGGACATCGATGGTACTATCGCTCAGTATCGCTGGTGGTATTACGAAAAAGGAAACGCTCAAAAGAAAGTTGACGTGCAGATCACTCAAGAGCCTCGGGCTACCTTTGTCGTCGGACCACGCGGAGTAGAGGGAACGGAGTCTACTTACTTGTTCGCCGTCGAAGTGGAAGACAACGATGGCGCGGTAGTGGTAAGCGAAGATGTCCTTGGCCAGAACCAGCCATTGACGGTGACGAATGGACCTAACATTGCTCCCATTGCAGAATTTGTCGCTAACCGGGGTACGGTACGAATGGGAGCAGCTATTACTTTCACCTCTACCACCAAGGACCCCTTGGGCGAGTTCATTCCTTCCACCGCCTACAGCTGGGATTTTGAAGGCGACGGCGAAGCGGAGCGGGGAATTTCCGGTGAGCGGGTGACGTACAAATACACTAAACCCGGAGTTTATCGTCCTACCCTCAAGGTAACAAAAAACGGACTTTCGTCTTCCTACGACATGGAAGTGAGGGTCTTGCCCGACAGCAGGCCTCCTCAGGCTGCCTTTTTGTTTGTCCAGACGGGTAGCCGGGTCAAATTCATCAACAACTCTACGGTTGATCCGGCCCTCGAGGACAAACATCTCGACTACGCTTGGGATTTTGATGCTCTGGCGGATACCGATGGCAATGGCAAAGTCGACGATGACGCCGACAGCGCCTTGCCCAACCCGGTCAAAGAATTTGAGGGTAATCGAGATATGTTTATCGCTCTGCGCGTGAAGGATTCGGTGGGAAACAGCGACCAGGCCACTCGCAAGGTCATCTTTCTCAAAAAAAACCAATTTGGCGCGCTGGGTTCCACGGTAAGGGTTCAACTGAAGCCCATTCTTCAAACGAATCCCGCTCGCAATGCTATCGACGGGCGGGTGTACATCCGTCCGCCTTTCTCCGACGTGATTTTCAACGCTCAGCAGTCCACTGGAAAGATCCAGGAGTATCGTCTGGACAGCAATATTTTTGTCGATGGAGATGGCAATGGCATTCCCGACGATGATATCGACAACAAGACCCATCCCTCCTGGAAGGACGGCAGCTCCTTCAAGCGCAGCTACAAGGTGGAGGAGGGACGCGTGCGCGCCAAGCTGACCGTTATTTCCGTGGACAATCAAATCAAATCCCAGGTCATCGACATCATCTTTGCCGAAGTGGATCCGGCAGTCGGTATTGAAGAATTGGAGCAGCCCGAGGATATTCTTCGCTTCCTCAACAATGTGCCGATCGTTTCTTTTGACGTGAGTTCTGCTTTTGCCGGGCTCAACGAGCCACTCACTTTTGATGCCAGCCGCACTTCCTTTCCCGACGAACAGGTTAAGGAATACCGTTGGGATTTTGATGGAGACGGCCTGGTCGATGAGGTCAGTTTTGAGCCTACCTTCCAGCACCAATACGGCAAAGAGGGCGCTTACGAGGTGATCTTGGAAGCGGTTTCCAGCGGAGGGCTGCAGGGTGAATATTCCCAGACGGTTTTCATCCGCGGCGGGCTGGTTCTTCCGCAGGCGAACTTCGTCTATGAACTGAAAGATAACGAAGTCCGCTTCACCAGCAGTTCCAGCTTCGATCCGTCCATGAAGGAAGACGACGTCCAACACCAGTGGACCTTCACCCAACTGGACGGGCCGAGTGCTCCGCAGTGGATGCGCTGGGAACAGCAGGATGAGCTAACCCTTCGCGAACGCGAAGTCGGCCTGGAGCCGGTGTGGGTGCGGGAGCTCCTCAATCTGGAGGAGGCTGGGCAGGAGAGCGGACTGCTGTCCCGCGAGGTGGCGCTTGGTTCCGACTCATTTATCTTACGTCTGGACGAAGGCACAACGCTGGTGAACGCGCAAAGTCAACCGTATGTCGGATCACTCGCCTTGTTTGAATCGGATGAGGCAGAAAATATGACCGAAGATCAGCTCGGTATCTATGAAACCGGCGTGGAAGAGTTGTTGAGCTTATCTTCCCCGGGACACGTGATCTTCAACGGGGTTATCCGGGGCGCGAAGCTGTATCGAATTATCGGTCAACCTGCCGATGGGGCTGCGCCTCAGACTCCTTCGGTTGAGTTGGTGGCGGAGGGGGTCCCGGAAGGAAATATGACAAGCTTTGAAGTAGGTCACTTCGGTGGAGCCTATGTGCTGGCTGGTGAGCTGGAGGCTTCCGATCAGGACAGCGCGGTCTTGGGTGTTTCCACGGTCAAAGATCCGGTCAAAGTCTTCAACGAAGTCGGTCTCTATCAAGTGACGCTGATGGTTACGGACGCGGTGGGGGAAACCCATGAAAAACGGGAGGTGATTCGAATTGATTTCCAATCAACGCCAAGACCGGTGGTGTCGGGTGCGGATGAACAGCTTGAACCGGATGAGGGTGAGGATGATGAATCGGTCGTCATACCTGAACCGAGAGTGGATGTGGAGCAGGATGGTGGACTTTCTTACGTATGGTTGGCGATTATCACTCTTCTTCTGCTGATGGTTGGGGCGGTGGTCTTCATCGTCGTCAAGACGATTCGGCAGCGGCAAGAAGAACTGACGGAAGCCCCCGTGTCGGAGCCGACCGCGACCGCCTCAGCGGAAGTGGTGAAGCCGGAAGTTGTTCCGCCGGCGCAGCCGGCCAGGCCGGTGCCCGCGCCGATAAAGCCGGAAAAGGCAATTCCGGTAGTTCCTGTTGCCGCGAAGCCGGTTCCAGTACCAACCGTTGTCAAGGAGGCACCGAAACCGACTCCGACCAAACCGGCAGAAGAGCAGGCCAAAAAAAGTGATGATAAAGCCCCGAAGCCACCGACTCCTCCAACTCCCCCCGTGGGCAGCGGCGGACCGATTCCGGATTGGTTAAAGGGATAGCTCCTCGCGCCTGCGCGCCGTAGCGCTACGGCGCGCAGGCGCGTAACCGTTGCCGCCAAAATCTTTAGCGAAATCAGCTTCCCCCTCTCCTCTTCATTCATTTCTCATTTAATTCCTTTCCATCTCTATGCCAGATAACCAGCCCGTGAATCAAGCTCCCAAAGCTCCGCAGCCGCCAGCTCAAAAAACCCCAAACTTGGTTTCGCCAAACAAACAGTCGAAGCTCGGATTGCTGCTGGTTTTTTCCGGGATTTTCCTGGTTCTCTTCGTGCTGTTCCTGGTGTTTCTGGTGGTGCTGTTGGCGCAAAACGGCGGGAATAATCCGGTTCTGCAGGCTTTGGGAGTCGAACCGGCCCTGCTTCGGCAGCTTCTTTCCACCCTCATTAGTCTTGTGTTTGGGTTCTTATCCCTGGTGTCTTTCATTGTCATGGCAGTCGGGTTGTTTCGCCGCCTGACCTCGACAAAAGTTGAGCTGGAAAAAAAGAAGAACTCGCTGATCATG
>JAUYKR010000062.1 GCA_030699855.1 bacterium | reverse complement strand
CGAAATGGCAAACAACCCCCGCCCACCCAGGGGAAGATTTTGATGCCAGTCTCCTGCTCGAATTCGTGATAGGCGTTGATGGCGTGTTTACAGGCCAGCTTAGCCGGCAGAAAGCCGGCGTTCATGGCGGGATCGCTGCGGGCGATGAACACCCGCAGGTATTCTGGTGTAAAATCACATTCTTTTTTCAAAAAATCGACGTACTCATACAAAACGCTTTTGGCGTCAGCCATGCTCTCGTATTGTTCAAACAAAGGAATCACATCCAGGTGTTTCATCTGCGATTCGAAATCGAAGATTTCCCGGCTGGCCTTGGCGATCTTGCCAAAGGCTTTTTGCAAATAGATCAGCTGAGCGGAGCTGGTCGTCATGGGCAGGATGATCTCGAATAAAGGAGGGCTGTGAAAACCGTAATTTTTAGCCGCCTCTTCGGCCGAGATCATGTTCATGAAAGCCCGGGGAAGTTTGTGACCGGACTCGATCCAGATGTTGGGCACGCGAAAAGTCAGGAACAGATCCTTTCCAATCTGGTGCTTTTTGAAGTAGTCGTGATATTGAGTATAGAGGCGGTCCATCACCGCCTCATCCACGAACTTTCCTTCCCAGTCCCACATATACTCGTCCACTCCGAGCTCGGAAAACGTACGATAGCACTCTTCGACTTCGTCCTGAGCCGTTATAAAACACTTGCCAGTGAAGTAAGCAGGGCTGGAGTTATCCGGATGCTGAGTGGCCATCACGGCCGGAATCTTGCGCATGAAGACGGAGAGATGTGTGATGAGTCTACTATGAAGCCGGTCCGGACACAAAAACCCCTCCCGAGGTCTCGGGAGGGGGTTTTAATCATCATTTTTACCACCTCTTCATTATTCGATCCTGCCTAAATGATAGAGAAGATTAACCATAATCTTGGCGATTTGCGCCTTGGTAAGCGTCGAATCAGGGTCAAAACGATCATTGCCAATACCTTTCACAAGAGCTTGAGAATAAGCATAGTAGACCGCTGGCCCAAACCAAGATCTTCTGGGAACGTCAGTAAACAACGAACTTGGGGTAGCAGCATCCACATTGAGCCCGGCCACGCGAGCGATGATTACCATGGCCTCAGCACGATTGAGGAATTGGCCACCACCGAAAGTCCCATCCGGATAACCCTTGACCCAACCATTCATTTTGGCCGTGTGAACATAAGACGCATACCAAGCACTCACATCAACATCAGAAAACGGCTTTTCCGTAGAAGTTAAAAGATCGACTTCCAGAGCGTCAAGCACTATCCGGAGGAACTCAGCACGGTTAATGGAACGCTGAGGCTCATACCGGCCATTTCCCTCCACAATCCCCCTTTCCACCAGTTTTTCCAAATAAGGCTTGCTCCAGGCTTGACTTGCCATTCCCTGAGCCGCATATTCACGATCAATATTGCGCTGTGATCTGTCATCCACGCTGCTCGTTGGCTGATAACTTTTCGGAACAGGACGAACCGTGGAAATTTCCGCATCCACGGCTACCACCATGAAGTACGTGGCATGAGAAATGGCCAGTGAAACTGTCCCGGAGCTTGCATCATAAGTCACCGCGCCGGATTCCCGCACCCACTGAGTGCCATCGAGTGAAGAATACACCTCGTAGGTGCTACCAACATCCGCCTGAGCCGGAGCCGGCATTACCAGCGTTTGAGCGCTGGTAAATTCAAGAGAAACCCCTGCCCCAGCCCCCACTTCGACGATGGTGACATTGTCGGCAGAAACATCTCGACCGGTCAGATCTTCATCGTTGCTAACGTTCACGGCCGCGGAACTTCGTTCCACCACGCGAGGCGCCTGAAAATCTCCATTCCAACTGCTCCCCTCTTGCAGATAAACAGCACGAACGGAGGCTCCTGCCGTCGTCAGCAAGGCTACCTGAGCGGAAGATTGCTGACTGAGGTCAGTGCCTCGCAACTCGGTCGCCTCAGCGGCAATTTGGAGTGGCGCCGCCGACAAATCAAGCACACGAAGATCTTCGGCTTCCGATAGGAACACCCTGGTCAAAAGGGTCTGGGCAGTAATGGCAGTCCCTTCACTACCCTCCAAATTACCATCTTCGGCTGCCGCGTGCACCGCAGCCGAAAGCACCGTTTGAATTGATCCTTCGTGTAAGGTTCGCTCCGGACTGGTAGCTGCCGCGTTGTGAGTACTGGTAGCAGCGATGGTAGCTCCTCCTCCGCTTCCTCCACCACCGCCTCCGGCGGGAGCTGGAGCAGGAGCTGCCGCCACGGTTGAGTCTGTGGAAGAAGGAGTAGTATTGTTAGAAGAACGATTCGTTGTCGGACTGCGTCCACCGGAAGTTCCCAAAGTAGCAGTACTCACCACCGTAGACCCGGCCGATCTGTTTCCATCAGCATCAATGGCAATAATCTGGATACCATACGCAGTGCCAGCACTGAGGCTACTCAAAGTCGCGGTACAGGCATTATTCTGACAAGCGGCATTCAGAACATTAGTAGCAATGCCCTCTGTCACCTCCGTTTCCCAAACATCGTAACTGGCCATATCCGCTTCACCATTTTGCGTCCAAGTC
>JAUYKR010000009.1 GCA_030699855.1 bacterium | reverse complement strand
GACCTATCCGCGAAAGACAGAACGAACCTGGAGTGCGGCGGCAACGAGACCGATTACCACCTCATCAACGTCAACTTTGAGCGCGACTTCCCCACTCCGGAGTTTGCGGACATCCGCGAGGTGAAGGCTGGAGACAGCTGTTCCGACTGTGAGAAGGGCTCACTGAAAATAGAAAACGGCATCGAGCTGGGTCACATTTTCCAGTTGGGCAGACGCTACTCGGAACCGATGAAGATCAACTTCGTCGACGAAGACGGCCAAAGCAAACCGGTGGAAATGGGCTGCTACGGCATTGGCATGACCCGTCTGATCGGAGCCACCATCGAGACCTGCCACGACCAGAAAGGTATTGTCTGGCCGAAAAATATCGCCCCTTATCAAGTCCACCTGATCGGCCTGAATCTGGATAAAGACGAAAGCATTCGACAAAAGGCTGACCAGTTGTATGAAGATCTGAAAGCCGCCGGCGTTGAAGTCCTGTTCGACGACCGCAAAGTTTCCCCGGGAAATAAATTTGCCGATTCCGACCTGATCGGCATTCCCCTGCGCCTGACCATCAGTCCCCGCTCGCTGGAAGGCGGCGGCCTGGAGTGGAAAGAAAGAAAGAGTGATACCTCGGAGATCGTCGCCGAAAACGAACTGGTAAAAAAGATATCTCATTTTTTTAACAGCTGAGATGGAAATCCTCGACGACTCCCTGCACATGATTGAGCACCTGATGGACGACGGATACTTTGAAGAAGCTCTGGAAGAACTGAAGGCGCTCAGCAACGACTATCCGGACAGTTACCTGGTATTGTCCCTGCTGGGCGAATGCCACCTGTGCATCGGCGAGCCGGATAAAGCCATTAAGCCGCTGCGGAGGTCCACCAGGATTTTTCCTCACAAAAAGTCAGGGAAGAGAGGGAACCACCACGAAAGACGCCTTATCGGCGCTTTGAGGAAGAGATCCGAAAAACAAGAGCCCTTTGGCGTTTGGGTCGATCACTTTTTATTGGGCTGCTCCTACGCCCGCTGCCATCAATTCCGCCGAGCCACCAAACATTTGGACCAGGCCAATGACATGATGCCCAACGACACCGAAGTGATTCGAAATCTGGGCTGGGTTAACTGCATGCAGGAGAACACCGGAATAGGCCGAGCTCTGCTCCTGCGAGCCATAGCCTTGGAGCCGAGAAATGCCCTGGCCTATCACGATCTGGGAGCGGATTATCTGTTTGCCCAGGATCTGAAAAACGCCAGAATGTACCTGGACAAAGCCATTGAACTCGACCCGGACGACTCCTTTATTCAGGAAACCGTCGACCAGCTGGAGGACATGGAAGCCAAATCAATTCTTTTTAAGCGCTCTCATGATAAAAGTTCTGTTTAGCCATCTGTGCGAAAAAGCCTTTCTGTCGCAAAATGGCAACCTCAACGTCATCGGTATTTTTGAGAACATCATGGCTCCGCAATTTCCCATTGTTTTCCCTCAGCTTTCCATTGTCACCGCCCTGCAGGGCAATGCCGGCGAGCACAAGCAGGAGATCAAAATCGTCAACAGCGCCAGCGGAGAGCAGCTGCTCCAGCCGATTAGCCTGAACATTTCCATCAAGGAATCGACGAAGCCAATCCAAAACATGCGCATCATCGGCGACATCAATAACCTCAGCATCAAAGAACCCGGCGACTACGAGGTACAGATTTTTCTGAACGGAGAAAAGGTGTATGCCATCCCCTTCAGCGCCGGCAAAACCGTTAAGCCTATTCCTCAAGGACGTTAATATGACCATCGGAATCATCGGCGGCGGAAACATGGGATCAGCTTTAGCCAAAGCCTTTGTTTTGAAGAAAATCACGGCCGCCCGAAACATCACCGTTTCCGATCAAAACCAGGAAAAGCTCGACAAGCTGAGTCGTGAGCTTGAAGTGAAGACGAGCCGGGATAACTCGGAACTTCTCAAGGCGGATTTCCTCGTCATCGCCGTCAAGCCCCAAGGCTTTGCCGACATGGCTAAGGAGATTGCCGGAAAAGTTTCAAAAAAAACCGTGGTCATTTCCATCATGGCCGGCATCAGCATTCGTAATATTCAAGACCAACTCGGACACAAAAAAGTCATCCGCTCGATGCCCAACACCCCGGCGATGATCGGCGAAGGCGTCACCGCCTGGATCGCCAGTGAAGAAATTTCGGCGGAGGAAAAAAAGACGGTTCAGGAACTGCTCGAGAGTACCGGCTACGCCTTTGAGGTCAAAGATGAAGGTGAAATGATAAGGATCGGAACAATCGTCGGCAGCGGGCCAGGTTTCACCTTCTACGTTATTGAGCAGTGGCTGAAGGGAACTGAAGTTCTCAATCTTGATCCAAATTTGAGAAAAACGGTACTTCTAAAAGTTTTAAAAGGCTCAATATCACTCGCCGAACAATCTCAGGATTCCCTGGAACAACTTCGCAAAAATGTCACCAGTCCGGGGGGTTTCACGGAGGCGGGGCTCACCATACTCACAGCAGGAGGATTGGAAGAGCTGTTTCGGGATATGCTCATCAGCGCAACTCTTCGAACTGCTGAGTTGGATGGGGAAATGGTGGATGAACATATGAAAGAGAAAATACGCCATAGACAGGAATTCAATCTGTGGAATCAGAAAAAAAAACAAACCGAAAAACTCCACCCGGTTGATATTCACGAAGGAGGAATCTACTGCGGACGTGTTGGCAAAAATATTGGAGTGGAACAACACGGAAAGGGAGAGGAATCTCTTCGGCCGATACTGGTCTTCAAAAAATTTGATCGACACATGTTTTGGGGGATACCTCTGAGCAAAACAAAAAGAAGAGGGAGCTGGTATTTCCCATTTTCGTTTAAAACGAACGTTACCAGTGTCGCGATTCTTCCACAAATACGTCTCTTCGACAGCAGAAGGCTTAAGTACATCATGGGATACATTCGTCAAAAAGATTTTCTGGAGATAAGACAAAAAATCAGCAACTTCTTAAAAGCTGCTGATTGATGTTACCTCACCAAGAAAGAAAACTTTCCAAGTGAGGAGGCCCGAAGGCAATTGTATACTTAGTTTAGAGAAAATGGTCTTTATTGTCAACACCGTCATTCTCTTCCAGTATTCCCTCCTCAATGGCTTTCTCCTCCATCATTTTTTTCTGAAAACGAAGGATTCGGGTCCATTGGAAATCCTGTTGGCGTCCTTGCTCCTATCCTGGACGCTCAATTCGCTGGCGCTTTACCTGGCCGCCAGGTCATTTCACCTGCCAGTCACGCAGGCCAGTGTTATACTGCTGTCGCTCGGGATATCTGTTGCGATTCTCCTCATCGGCTTCGCCTATGAACGCAGGTTTAAAAAAACAACTCGAAAGCGCTAAAAAAGCCTCATATCAGCTGAGTTCCAGCTCGACCGAACAGCGCAACGCTGCTCTCCAGGCTTTGATCAAGCACCTGCAAAAAGGAAAGCTGGCGATTTTGAAGGCAAACCGGAAAGATGTCGCCAAAAAGAACAAGGACGACGCCCTGGTCGATCGACTTCTGCTTACGGAAAAACGCATCGACGCTATTTGCGCGGACATCAAGGCGATCATTGGCCTGCCCGACCCTCTCAACATCAGCTTCGACAAAGCTGACCGGCCCAGCGGTCTGCGCTTGAAAAAAGTGACGGTACCTTTGGGCACCATCGCCATCGTGTACGAATCCAGGCCGAATGTGACCGTCGACATTTCCTCGCTCTGCATAAAATCAGGAAACACCGTTATCCTTCGCGGCGGATCCGACGCTTACGCAACCAACCAGGTGCTGGCCAAGCTGATTCAGGCGGCGCTGAAGGACGCCAGTCTGGATCCCCACGGTGTGCAACTGATGA
>JAUYKR010000006.1 GCA_030699855.1 bacterium | reverse complement strand
CTCGTAAATGCCCAGCCGCCCGCGGTATCCGCTCTCACCGCAGAGCTTGCAGCCCTTGCCCTTAAAGAGGAGTTTGGGAAGAGCCATGTCGGTGGCAATTTGCAGCTCCTGTATCTGCGACTGAAGTGATTCCAATATTTCTTGAGCCGGCTCATATGAATACATGCAGTCCATGCAAATTCTTCTCACCAGACGCTGAGCCGCGATGGCGTTGAGTACGGCGGAAATGAGAAAGCGTGGAACCTTCAGATCGTTGAGCCGGGGAATGGCAGTGGCGCTGTCATTGGTGTGAAGAGAACTAAGCAGGAGGTGGCCGGTCAGGGCGGAGTGCACCGATATCTCGGCCGTTTCCGAGTCTCGGATCTCACCGACCATGATAATGTTGGGGTCCTGACGCAAGATGGCCCTGAGAGCGCTGGCAAAAGTCACCCCGGCTGCCGGGTTGATCTGGGTTTGATTGACGTATTTCATATTGTATTCGATCGGGTCTTCAACCGTAACAATATTGACCTCCGGCTTGTTCAGCGTATTGAGAATTGAATACAGAGTCGTGCTTTTTCCGCTTCCGGTTGGTCCGGTGATGAGCACCATGCCGAAAGATTTGTTGACGTTGCGATTCAAAATATCAATGGTTTCTTTACGCATGCCGAGCTCTTCGAAAGAAAGAATATGATCGGAGGCTCCCAACAGACGGAGCTCAACTTTTTCTCCGTAGAGGGTGGGCAGGATGGAGAGACGGATATCAATCGTTTCAGAGCCGATCTTGTGATGGAAACGTCCGTCCTGCGGTTTGGTGTGCTCGTCCAGTTTGACGCTGGCCAAAATCTTAAAACGCGCAACGATGGCGGCGTGAATTTCTTTTTGCATACGGATGATTTCGTGAAGAATGCCGTCAACGCGGTATCGAACCAGAATCTCTTCTTCCAGCGCCTCGATGTGCACATCGCTGGCCCCCAATGAAACGGCATAGGAGATAAGGTTGTCGGTAATTTCGATGATGGGCAGCTCGGTAGCCGCCTCTTCATCTCCTTTGTCCTTCAGCTTCAAGGAGGCTTTAATGTTGCGTTCGATAATGCTTCTGAAATTTTCAACGTGCTTCTTTCCGTAAAGAGAAAGGGTGCTGATAAAGTTCTCTCGAGAGATCAGGTGGGGATTGACCTTGGCCTGAAGCTTGTTTTCCAGAAACTGAATAGCGGCCAGATCGCTTGGATCAACCATGCCCAGGTCAATACTGCCGTCGGGGCGCTGCGAGAAAGGGACAACCTGGTGTTGGCTGGCATATTCTTCCGAGAGTAGGTGCAGAATATCGGGATTGATATTGACCTGCGTCAGCTTAATAAGCGGAACGCCGTAATAGCGGCCCAAAATGTCGCTGTAATAGTCGCTGGTGATAATCCCGCGGCCGATCAGCACTTCCGCCACGTCTTTGCTGGAACGCTGGGCCTCAGCGGCCATCGTTTCAAATTCTTCTTTCGCTAAAAGACCGTCCTTCATCAGGGATTGCTTCAGCGTATCAACGGGAACTTGCATCATATCCTTCTATTGTACCGTTTCGTCCTCAAGCCGCAAAGCGAAGTTGGCGGATAAATTCAAAGCGTAGGAGAAAGGGACTGAGGGTTATCAGAGCAAAAGCGACCATGGGCCAGAAATAGTAAAAGGAAATACGTTTCCCTGAAGAAGGCCGGATAAGTCTGGTGGCCAGACTGTAGAGCATGTACAAAAGAAGAGAGGCGGCGAGGAAGAGCAGCCAGAAAGGATGGGGGCTTAAGAATATGGCAAGGAAAAGTACCGATGGCTCTTCTTTCAAAAAAAGGCGCTCGCGTCTCTCTTTCGGCAACAGGCGAATCAGAATGAATGCGACTCCGGCAGCTACGAGGGAGATAAAATAGGGAGCTATCAATCTTCGGTAGGCGATGAAAAAGAAATAACTGACGGAGCGAAAGGGAGGAGCGATATATCGCGCCGGCGGGTCGGATTCGATCCAGGAGATAAACAGATCATGCATTTGATACAGAAGCAGCAGGGCGATGGCGGCGATGCTAAAAAAAACAAAAAGACGGCTCCAGCGACGCAAATAGGAGCGCAGGGTGAACTGCGCTCCTATAAGAATTCCTAAAAGAATCAGTGAAACAACCTGGTCAACTGCCATTAGAGATCGAGTCCCGGGTCAGATCCGACTTCGTAGAGTGTTGCACTGTTTCCACCATCGGTAGCCTCAACATCGTCATCACCACCATTGGCGTAGCGAGTGCTTTCCATATTGGCGTTCAGTTCAAACGTGGTGTTCGTACTGTCGCAGAGATAGCTGTAGAAATAGGTGGTGGTGTCGCTAGGATCAATCGGCAGAGCGGCAACAGGGGCACCTCCAGCCGTATCGGTAAGATCAACAGGGACCCAGCCGGTGCCGTCCACCGTTCGGTCAGTATCAGCAGCGGTGGTCAAGCCGGTGTGCCGGCCTTCACAGTTAACTCCCGCCCCGGAAAGATGGGTCCAGCAGTTTGTTCCGCAGGCCGCAGCTCCGTCCAGATCCGGGCTTGATACGGTTGCCAGATAAAGACTGATGGCGCTGCGCAGGGTACTTAAGTCAGAAATTCTTTGACTGTCGCGACCTTGGGCAAAGAGCTGTGCAGGATTGAGGACCAAGATGGTGATCGTTGCCAGCACTGCCAGAATGCCGATAACTACCAGAAGCTCAATCAGGGTAAATCCGGTCTTGAGTGATTTCATACCTTACTTTTAATGAGTGAATAAAACAACTGTTTGTTCCTTAAGTATAGCGCCTTTCGGCCAAAGCTCGTGTGGATAATTCTTACTCGGGAATATAGTTTTCTTTTCCGGCCTCTAAAAAAGCTCCCACGCGCTTAATCAGATCATCAATCATGATCTGCGCCTTCACAAAGTAATCAACGGCACCGAGATTTTTCGCTCTTCTGACATCTTCCTCTTGGCTGAGATTAGAGATGATCATAAAGGGGGGGGGAGTGATTTCGGGATGATTGTTGACCTCTTCCATGACTTCAAAACCGAGTTTTTTCGGCAGAATAATGTCCAGGAGCACTAAATCAGGAGCATAACTTTTGAGTACTTCAACAGCCTGGTCTCCGTCGGTGGCGATTTTGAGCTCATAGCCTTCCCGCTCTAAGCGGTTGCGGATGAGTGAAGAGAGAAATTCATCATCTTCGACTAAGAGAATTTTCTGCGTCTTTTTATCCATTGCTGCCAGTATATCACGAGCTCGAACAAAGAAAAAAGGCCCTTGTGGGGCCGTTTTTCACAAAATAAAAATCCTTTCTTGTTATCCTAATCGGTCGAGCCTTTTCTGGCGCCTCGACTAACACCATCTGCCCTGTGGGCATTTCGTTTTAAAAACGAATCGACTTTCTTTTCTAAAAAAGAAAAGAAAATTTAATTGATCCACGCACAGGTTCCCCTACGCGTGCCTTGTTACGACTTATGCCATGTCACTGAGCTTACCTTAGTACCACCGAGGTGATCTTTCGGGTATTCCCAGCTCCCTTGCATTGACGGGCGGTATTTATTACACAATATTGACAATTACTTGTCAAGTGTATGACACCACTGGGCAAACGGATTTCCCGTACCCTAGCGGTTTCCAAAGGATTTTGCCTTTTTCCCGTTTTTTCTCATTTCGTCTCTTATGGAGACAATTTTTTGATATCCTTTATCACTTAGATGTTCTTTCTTTTCCATACTAAGAACAATTTTTTTAAAGGATTTATAGTCCTTTAACTTTTTTGCTTGCAAAGGATATCTGTCGAGAAAGGGGAATAGGTACTTAACCATATCTTTGCGTCCACCGATTTTATATTTAACGTGCGGATACCATCCATATCTTTCGTAAGAAAGATCGTAGATTCGGCCGCAGCCGATTGTTATGAGAATTCGCTCAAGAATTTCTCTATCATCGGCTCGGAGCTCAATTTCGAACTCCGGACGAATTTCCATTCGGCGCTTAAGAGTCTTGTGTTTCCCTATACTTACAGAGAAAGACCCTTCACCGTCTATAAATCCGGCAACGTAATGAGGGTTAAGTTTTTTCCTTTGAATTCGCTCCTTCCCGATAGGCTCTGCGCAGTTTAAATTGCGCCGCTTATCGGTACTACGAGCTCTGCTGACTTCTTGCATATCTTCTAGGGTAGATTACTCATCCTATACCTCGGGGTAATTATACCACGAGGAATATACAAGATCTCCCACGGTAACCCTAAATACTTTTTAACACTATCTCGATGTCACTACACATACACACTCTTGTTTTGATGCAGTAGGTTTCTCCCAGTACTCGAGGGATGGCCTAGTGTGTATGCCACAAACTGACATTCAAGCTAGTGTCTGCTACTTTCTCCCTTCACTATGGGAGTCACCCCCAATAGCTGAGATTTCGCTTAAAAACACTACATCTTGTTTTTGTTGGATTTACACCAACTAGCATTAAGGATCGCATGGCGACCCGAGTACAAGACTCGAGAACGTATTCACCGCGGCATGCTGATCCGCGATTACTAGCGATTCCGACTTCATGGAGTCGAATTGCAGACTCCAATCTGAACTGAGGCAGGTTTTTAGGATTAGCTCCACCTTGCGGTTTGGCGACCTATTGTACCTACCATTGTAGCGCGAGTGTTGCCCCAGACATCAAAGGGCCACGCTGATTTGGCGTCATCCACTCCTTCCTCCCCGCCCACAACTAACAACATTGCTGTTCTTAGCTCTGGGCGGGGCAGTCCTGTGTGACACGTATAACACACAGTATGGGTTGCGCTCGTTACCCCACTTAAGGGAACACTTCAAAGCACGAGCTGACGACAACCGTGCAACACCTGTTCTAGTGCTCGTGAGAGAAGCTTCTGTTTCCAGAAGCGGTCACTAGAATGTCAAGTCTGGGTAAGGTTTTCCGCTTATCGTCGAATTAAACCTCACGCTCCACCGCTTGTGCGAGTCCCCGTCTATTCCTTTGAGTTTTAGCCTTGCGGCCGTACTTCCCAGGCGGTTCACTTAATGCGTTAGCTACGCCACTCCGAGGGTCGATACTCGAAACGGCTAGTGAACATCGTTTACGGCGTGGACTACCGAGGTATCTAATCTCGTTCGCGCCCCACGCTTTCGCACCTGAGTGTCAGGAGTGTACCAGTTACATGCCTTCGCCTTTGGTATTCCCCACGATATCAACGGATTTCACCCCTACACCGTGAGTTCTAGTAACCTCTTACACCCTCAAGCCAAGTCGTTTCCCATGCAGGCCCGCTGTTGAGCAGTCGGGATTTTACATGAGACGCACTTGGCCACCTACGTGCGCTTTACGCCCAATAATTCCGGATAACGCTTGAAGCCCTCGTATTACCGCTGCTGCTGGCCATTTTTCTTGCTTGCATCACTGCAAGGATCGGACTATATCATCACCCGCCTTTCAGCTAGGGTGTTCGGCGTCTTATAAAAGCTATTTAAGCTTTTATATCATCCCATAAGGGAATCAGTCTCTGAGGGGTCAATTATGACTTCCCTGCGGATCGTCTTTAAAGTGTCTTATAAAAAGACGCAGCTCTTTAAAGATTTCCCGCATATAAGCCGAATGTTCATCTGAATGTTTCCATTCAGAGTCGCGCCAGTAATATCGAGGATTAATTGCTGTTGAGTATGAGCTTAATCATACCTCTTCACGAGGTTTGCAGCTCCTTATTCCTACGGTACCGTCACCCGAAGGTTCTTCCCGTAGAAAAGTAGTTTACGACCCGAAGGCCTTCATCCTACACGCGGCGTCGCTCCATCACACTTTCGTGCATTGTGGAATATTCTCGACTGCAGCCACCCGTAGGTGTCTGGGCAGTGTCTCAGTCCCAGTGTTGGGGATCGGCCTCTCAGCCCCCCTATCGGTCGTTGCCTTGGTGAGCCGTTACCTCACCAACTAGCTGATCGAGCCTAGGCCCATCCTGAAGCGAAAAATCATTTACTCTTTCGAGACTATCGGGTATTACCCAACCTTTCGATTGGCTATTCCCGTCTTCAGGGTAGGTACCAAGGTGTTACTAACCCGTTTGCCACTCCTTGAAATAAATCAAAGCGTTCGACTTGCATGCCTTATCCACGCCGCCAGCGTTCATCCTGGACCAGGATCAAATCCTCATAATTAAGTAAGTGCTGAGTCAGCAGTTTGCCGCCGAAGCGACTCGCTACTGACCAATCCCTACTTGGAAAGATTAGGACAACAAGAAAGGATTCTTGTTATTTGTTCTGGACTCTTATTTTGCTGGTTATTCAGTTTTCAATGAACGCTCAGGCGGTATTGAATAAAATCAATACACCTGCCTCGATTCCTTGAGCCCTTTTAGAAAAAGGAGCCGGGGCAGATGTACTAGCGAAGATACGTGTTTCTTGCAGTAGAAGTGTTAATTCCTGCAAGCGCTATTCAGTTGTTTCCTGTTTCAAATTGCGTGAGTAGTATTATAGGGAGCTGGGTTTAAAAGTCAATAGTTTTATTCCCTCTGCCGCCACCTACTATCTATCGCCCAGATGCCGGGGCCGTAGACCATGAGGACGAACATGGAAGCCGCCAGAAGCATGGCAAATTCCGCGCCTAATATAAAGACGGTTTACGGGACTAAGTTTTAGGGCATAAAGCTTGACTAAGAGACCTCAATTCATATAATGGGTATATCTTAAATATGAAGACCGACATCCACCCAAAGTATTTCGATAAGGCAAAAGTCACCTGCGGCTGCGGGACTACTTTTGTTGTCGGTTCAACCAAAGAGAAGATTGAGGTTGAAATCTGCTCCGCCTGCCATCCCTTCTATACCGGAAAGCAGAAAGTTATCGATGCCGCCGGAAAGGTGGAGAAGTTTAAAGCCAGAAAAGCTGCTGCCAAAGGCCAGGTCAGGTCTAAGCGAGAAAAGCTTTCCGCCAAGGCCAAAAAGAAGAAAACAGCGCCGAAGAAGAAATAAAAAACACCCCTATGATGAGGGTGTTTTTTAAACCTTCTATGTAGCTAAATATGAAGACGCACACTAATAATATATCCACAATAATATTTGATTTATCAGAGGTTTATTTGAAGGGATTATTAGGGACTCATATACTCATTTCAAAAGAGATCAGTGAATCTGTGTCTATGGATGCACTAAATATACCCGAGCAGCTTCAGTTATTCGCTGGAAAAATCTCTGAGGAAGAATTCTGGACAGCCGTCTTAAAAAGAAATAAGTGGCCACTTACTGTGGGCGATTTGATAAATTTAGTTAGAGATAATTTTCAAGAGATTGAAGGAACTAGAAACGTTATAGAATCACTACAGAGTCAAGGCTATAATTTGGGCCTCTTGTCCATCCATGCCAAAGAATGGGTTGATTACTTAGAGAGTAAATTTAATTATCATAAGCTCTTTAATCAAATATCTTATTCCTATTATCCTTGGTCTAAAATGAAACCTGATCTACTCGCATATCAAGATATTTTGAAGAAAATGGATTCTTCACCAGAGCGCTCTGTTTTTATTGATGACATAGAGCTAAATTTATTTCCTGCAAAGAAACTTGGAATGCAAACAATTCAATTTCAGTCAGTAGAAAGGTTAATTTCTGACCTTGAAACCAGCGGGGTCTCGATCGAAGAAAGTGATTGATTTTAATTAGATCCGTAACTATAATCCAGCCTAATGCCTTATTCAGTAGATGTATTTGATGGCGCTATCAGAAATATGATAGCTGCCGCGAATCCTCAAACAGTGCTAGATATTGGGAGCGGAGCAGGTAAATATGGAAGACTGATTCGATCTATAGAGCCCAATATCAAATGTATAGGTTTTGAGATTGAACAAGATTATATCAAAGAATTTAATTTGAAATCTATATATGATGAGATTATTTGCGCCAATATATCTGCCTTATTAGACAGGGTTGACGATCATTTTGATATCGCGATATTCGGCAATGTATTAGAGCACTTGCCCAAATCTATCGGCACTGATTTATTGCATTTTCTCGTATACAGGGCAAAGCTTATCATCATTAATTATCCATTTGCGGAATTACAAGACAGCTACGAGGGACACAAACATGAGGCGCATATATCAGTCTGGTCTAAAGATGATTTCAAGCAATTTGATTTTTTAGAAGTACAACAAGGACAACAGAGGCTAGCTGTTATTTCGGGTTTTGACAACGATATACTTTCATTATCAAGTGTGCGAAAAATATGTAACGGAACAATCAAAAAATTAAAATTTAACCGCTAGAATGAAAGTTGCAATTATAGGATCTGGGAATGTCGGGTATGCCTTTGGTAAGGCTCTCCTTGAAAATGATCATGAGGTTATTTTTCACGACATCGTTAAAAAGAATCTGCCTAACAATCTAAAATTTAC
>JAUYKR010000160.1 GCA_030699855.1 bacterium | reverse complement strand
GGCCTCAAGGAAGCCAAGGACATCGTCGATGGCGCGCCAAAGGTCATCAAAGAAAACGTGAAGAAGGCCGAGGCCGAGGAAATCAAAAAGAAGTTGGAGGAGACCGGAGCTACGGTTGAACTGAAGTAGGTCTGCGAGTTTCTCCGAGTACACGAAAAGCCCCTCTGCAAATGAGGGGCTTTTTACTTGATTCAGTACGATATGTTCTGTTATAGTGTACACATGAGTACACTAAGAAATAACATAACGGCGAAAAGAATTGCTCTTCTAGCTGCTAAAGACGAAAAAGTCTTTCACAGTCACGATTTGGCGAATATGTGGAATATTTCTTCTCATAACACGCTCAGAACTACTCTCAAGAGATATGCCAGACAGGGGCTTCTTCATCGTATCTATCGAGGTATGTATAGTCTGGTGCCTCTTGAGGGCGTAGATCCTTCTCTTTTAGGAGCGAAAGCTATTCACAGCTATTGTTATGTGAGTATCCAAACAATCCTCTTCCGAGAAGGCTATCAGAATCAGCCATCTTCTTCCCTTACTTTTATCAGTAGCAAGTCACGTAAATTTAATCTTGGGCCCAACTACTACAGTTGTCGACAACTCAGGCCAAATTTTCTCTTTAACACTGCTGGAATAATCCAGCAGAGTGGAGTAAACACAGCAACGGTTGAAAGGGCAATCGCCGATTTACTCTACTTCAACCCCCACGCATACTTCGACAAAGAGCCTGACTGGAAAAAAGTAAGGCAACTCCAGCAAGAAATAGGATACCCCCTTACCCCATAGCTTATGATGATCGTACCTCGTGCCGGGGATTCCCTTCATAAGTCCTGGCTGTATCGATTGCTGACAGAAATAGCCGATGACGTCTTTTTAGCTTCAGTTTTGCGATTCAAGGGTGGGACCTGCGCGGCCATGCGTGGCCTGGTGAATAGGTTTTCAGTTGATCTTGATTTTGATTTGGTCGATGAAAGTAAACAGTCCCAAGTCAGTCAGCATTTAGAGAAGATTTTTCAAAAGCTTGGTTTAGCCATAAAGGATCACAGTCGAAAAGTCCCACAATATTTCCTCAAGTACGATAATGGAGAAAATCTTCGAAGTACGATTCAGCTCGATATCAATACTCAACCGCCAAAGGAAAATCAATATGAGATAGTACGGCTGCATGATATTGATCGTGTCCTTCATTGTCACACCGTTCCAACCATGGTGGCCAATAAGCTCGTGGCAACTGTCAGCCGATTTCAAAGGCGGGGTGTTTTGGTCGGGAGGGATGTCTACGACCTTCACGCTTTCTTGCTTCAAGGATTGCCCTTTTCAGAAGAAATCATCCAAGAGAGAACGGGGAAGAGCCCAAAAATGTTTTTTCGGCGACTGAAAAAATGCATTGAAAAAAGCCTCACCCAGCAAATCATCGACCAGGATTTAAACATGCTCCTATCGCCAAAAGAGTTTCACCTCATCAGAAAGTTTCTCAAACAAGAACTCCTGAGGATGGTGGGGGAAGAAATGGGGAGGCTGTAGGCTATACCAAGGCTATCGCGGCTTCTAGCTCCTGAGCAGTAACACCTTCACTTTTAGCAACTGCCGCAACATCTACCTCTTGGCCATCCTCGGAAATACTGGCCATAAGCCTTCGCAGAGCTTGGGTGATGGGTCCAGAGCGATTGGGGGCAAGCTGGGGAGTCACTCGAGCTACTATTTCATTAGCGGTGCTGCCCGCACTGAGAGCAGACCTAAGAATTCTTGTCGAACTACTATTTAAAACCTGCAGGGCACCTTCTGCCTCTCCTGAGCCGGTACGAACTGCTGCTGTTCTTGTCTCGAGAGTCGTAGTAGTATCTCGATCAATTCGTTCAATAAGGGCAGCTGATGCCGGACATGCGGCTACCCGTTCTCGATATATGGAACGAAAACGTTGCTCAACAAGTGGTGATCCCCCCATAAGAAATTTTACTGGTCACTACGTTAGCGAATTTTTGGCTTGTTGTCAACTGATTCAGTCTAATCGTCTTCTGCCGGAGAGGGCTCATCCTTGTGAGGTGCGGCATAAATACTGAACCACTTTTCTTTCACTTCATCACCGTCTTGGCGGGGTAAGCCAAAACTTTCACCAATGTCAGAAAGACTTGTAGTTAGGTTCCCAACAGACTGATCTTGATCCTCTAATGCGAGAGTAATGTAATACACATCGTCTCCCTCATCGTCGGCATTGATAACCGTCACCAGCGCACTAGGAAACTCTTTTCTTACAGATTCGCAAAAAGCGAGGGGGTCAAAATCAGCTCTATTTTCTACTAACATCTCTGCCCGAAAAAAATTGGGATTATCATCTCGCTCGAGTTTTCTCCGCACAAATTTTTCATAGATGTTATTGACCATTCGCCGAATATTCTGGAAAAACTTTCTCACTTCAGGGACTTCTATAAGCTCTTTCCAAAAATTATCAAAGGGATTGCGGGGTAGATCCTCAACATTTGTTGTATCGACCAGGGGCGAACAGTTCTGATCAAGGTGGTATCGCTCAATAGCACTTCCAGCGTCTTTTTCATAAGGATCATCAGACATCTCGGCAAGACCGCTCATAGCAAGTAAATAAGCAGTGGGACCAGCATTGGCGGCTTGATAAATCGGATATCCTGGACCGTGTTTTGAGGTCAGGATCATATAATAAGCCAGGGCGAGAAGGGATGCATCTGACCGATCTTCCAGGCAAATAAAGACAGGAAAATGATCACAAAGGAGTTGCAGAATCCGAGCTGATGCGGTTTTTTTTCCACCATCAGGACAATCCCCTGGAACACTCAAAAGCGCGTGAACAGTATTGGTCTGACCGGTTAGCAATCGTATAATTCTTGCTAATCGCTGTCCATGCTCATCAAGATCAGTTGGGATATCTATCCCCTCAAATGGATTCTGACTTGGCGATATTTCACTTCCCATATGACTGCAAAAAGTACAAAGCCCTCATTTACCGAGGGGCCGTATTATATTTTATTTTACAAAAAAGTCAACCTATATCCCCATCCTTACATATCCCACCACCTTCACCCCTCCCAAATACCCTCCTACGGTCTTATCCGAATCCTTCACGAAGGCCTGGGAAATGAGGGCGGATTCCTCGCGGAACTTCTTTTCCTTGCCCTTGAGGATGTTGTCGATGATATTGGCCGGCTTGCCTTCGTTTTTCAGTTGCTCGGTCCAAATTTCCTTCTCCTTGGCTACCAGCTCGTCGGTGACGTCGGTGGGGGAGATCACCTTGGGATTCATGGCGGCGGCATGCATGGCCACATCCTTGGCTTGCTCCTCACTTCCTCCATCCAAGCCGATCAGAACCCCGATTTTCCCATTGGTGTGCACATAACTGCCCAAAACCGGCGCTTCCACCTGCTTCCACTCGCCCAGCTGAATGTTCTCGCCCAGGGTGTTTACCGCCTCCTTCACCAGTCCTTCCGCCTCGCTCCAGCCCGTTTGGCCGTTCTCAAACACCAAGCTCGCTACTTTTGTCGCCAGGGCGCGGAAGTCCTCGTTTCGACCCACGAAGTCGGTCTCGCAGCGCACGGAAGCCATAGCAGCCTTGCCTCCCCCGATCTTTACGGCAATGGCGCCCTCGCCGGTGGCTCGGTCAGCCTTTTCGCCAGACTTGGCTTCTCCTCGCTTGCGGAGGATCTCAATGGCTTTTTCCTCATCGCCTCCGGCTTCCACCAGGGCTTTTTTGCAGGCCATCATGGCCACGCCGGTTTTATCGCGCAGGTCCATCACGGCCTTGGCGGAAATCTCAGTCATGTTTCGAAAGATTAAAAAATAGGGGACTAGGCGGCTTCGTGAGCCGACTTGATGTTGATCTGAATCCTTTCCGACATCGGATAGACCACCGGAATCTTGAAGTATTGACCTTTGAAGCTCCAGTAAATCGAGTAGATCACCACCACCGTCTTTACAATCGTATAAACCGAGGCGATGGTGGCCGGAAAAATCTGGATAAAGTCGAGGAAGTAGATGAAGACAGCCAAGACCAGAGCTTGTCTGCCGTGGTATTGCGCAAACTTGCTCTCCCGTAACAACACCAGGGGCAGGATGCACAGGAAGCTGATATAGCCGAGGGCCACCAGCATCCGTTCTCCAGGCGGGATCAGTTTGTCCAGCTCATCCTGAGCTTTTTGCGCGGCCAGCTCCTTACTTTTCTTGGCCTGCTGAAGCTCTTCCGGGACGTCCTTGTCGGGCTTCTCTGTCATGAGGTGGGGATTGAGGCGGGCTTTTTCGCCGATGTGAGCACTTCCTCCACCAAGCCCAGGATGTAGGTCAACGACTTCATGGCGTCGTCATTGGCGGGCACGAAGATGGTGTACAGATCCGGATCGGCGTTGGAATCGCAGAGGCCCACCACCGGGATGCGCAGCTTCCTGGCCTCTTTCACGGCGATCAGGTCGCGATGGCCGTCCACGACAAATAAAACATCAGGGATTTTCCTCATGTCTTGAATACCGCCCAGGGCGGTTTCAAATTTCTCGATGTCCTTCTGGAATTGAGAGGCTTCCTTCTTGGTATATTTGGCGAATTCTCCGGCCTCCTTTTGATCCTTCAAATTCTTGAAGGTGCGGATGCGTTCCTTCATGGTGTCGAAATTGGTGAGCAGTCCGCCCAGCCACTTCTTGGTGACACAGGGGGAATTGTGAATCTTGGCTATCCGGGTGATCATCTCCATGGTTTGCGGCTTGGTGGACACGAACAGGATGTTCTTTCCCAAGGTGGCCGCTTCTTTTAGATAATCCAACAGCTCCTGGAGCTTTTTGACGGTTTTTTCCAGATCAAAAAAATGAATCCCATTCACTTCGCCGTAGATGTACGGCTTCATCTTCGGGTTCCATTTGTTCCTGCGATGACCAAAGTGCACGGCGTGCTTGATCATCTCCTCGACGGAAATAGACATAATCCTTGGGGTTAACGCCAGAGACCCTCTTTTCACTCTTGGCCCTTCATTCGCGGGGCCTGCCCTCCGAAGCTGTGGGGCTTTGGGAGAGTGGTGCGAAGGAGGGAGGACAGAGCGATCAGGAAACTGACTAAAAATAAGAAAGCTCGGTTATTGTAGACATAAAGCCCAAAAAGGCAAAGCTTTTTTAGTCATTTAAGTTCTCCCACATGATCTCGAAGACGGTCTTCATGGACTCGTAAAAGTCTGGTTCCACAATTCGTATTCCAACCTCCCGCTGGGGGCTGAACTGCATCAGGTACACCGCCCCCTCGATCATGATCATGTCGGAGAGGATTTTTTTATCTGTGGGAATGGTTTTGACCTGATGATTGGGATTCTTAATTTTTTTCATGTACCAGTTTGCCATGGGGCCGGCGACGATGATGTCTCTGATGTGGGGCTTTGTTTTCGCGGTCTCAGCTAGAAATTCCAGTGTAGCTTCTTGAATTTCTTTGCTCTGGAATTCAACTTGGGGATTAAAAAAGGCATCAAAGTCACCGCCCATCAGGGCGCTCTTCAGGACCTCGTACAAGCCCGCCTTGGATTCCACGCTGCTGATTTCAAAGTTTTGAAAGGCCTTATTTTGCCGCTTGGCCCGCTGATTCAACTCCGCTTGCAACATTTGCGCTGCCTGCTGAGTTTCATTAAATTTTCGCCGAGCCTCATTTTCGATGACCTTGGCGATCATATCCAGGGGAAGAGAACCGTAGTAGGTGACACCCGATCGCTTTTGCTTGTTGATCAGGCCGTAGTGCAGCAAGTTTTCCAGGCAGGCATAGACATTAGGGCGCTTCAACTCCGTTCGCCGAGCGATGACGCTGGCAAGGCTGAAGCCATGTTCTACCAGGCTTTCGAAGACGACTCGCTCGCTCTCGTTCAGCCCGCAGGATCCGAGCAGGGCTTTTAGCATGTTGTTAAAAAATTATTGACAGAAATAGTATAGCAAATTTGCCGTCTGTAGGCAATTTTAGCCAGTTCTTTCAATAATTATAAATAAATTTTTGACATAAATTAAAATTCTTTTATCATACATTATTCTTATTTTTTCAATCTTCAAACTATGTCCACTCCAGAAGGTGCCTATGATGATGATAAGGCCAAAGGGAGAGCCTCGGCGGAACCGCTAGATCCAGCTCCTGTACCTTTACCGGAGCTTGCTCCTGAAGAACTCCGAAGTGCTTATGAAAAAGCTCTAGCACTCATAGACAGAGCTTTCGCGCTTATTCCTCCTCAGTATGCCAGTCGGCAAATAGACGTTACCATTCCCTCCTATCCCCGGTGGGATAATGGGGCCGATGAACACCGACCTCAACCAATTGATGGCGGCATTATTATTCGCCCACGCCAAGATGGAGCAAGGGTGTTGCAACTGAGCGCTAAAGCTTACGTGACTTCTGATGACGTGGCCTTTCTAGGCGTAACTTCCGTGGGAGTTATTCACTTCATCGGCTTTGATGGTCATGGCGGAGCTGGATATAAAGTCTTCATTGATGCGGGTGGAAAGATGATTACGGCAGAGGATGGCTACCAGGAACCTCTTACTGCCACTGAGATAAAACAGCACCTCGGCGTCATGTTGGAAAATGTGAGTGGGGCGATCGCGGATGCGGAACTTCAGGTCGCCTCGCCGGAAGCTCGTATCGCCGGCAGTCTTCGTTCTGATCTCCGTGAAAAAGACGAGCGAAGGGAGGCAATTCCGGCAGAACGAACTACAATTGTAGCTGAGATCGTCAGATTACAGGCTCAACTTCCCTTGCTCGATGCTGAAAATGCAGGCCTGTCAGCCGAGTTGGTCGAGGCCGGGGTATCGCTGGAAGACCTGGATGCGAAGTAATTCAAGAAAAGGTATAGAATGGCTATGCCTTTTTTAACTTCCATGCCCACCTCAACCGTTCTCTATCTCGGCGGTTTGCGCACCGAGTGCACGCACCTCAAATCCGGTCAAAAGATTATCACCGACGCGCCTACGGATAATCATGGCAAAGGGGAAGCTTTTTCTCCCACCGACCTGGCTGCCACCTCGCTGGGCACCTGCATGCTCACGGTCATGGGCATTGTCGCGCAGCGACATGGAATCGACATGGAAGGAGCTCGAGCCGAAGTCACCAAAATTATGGCGGAAGGCCCGCGCCGGATCGGAGAAATTCAGGTTATTATCACCATGCCGCCCAAGGGCTATACCGACGAGCAAAAACAGCTTTTGGAAGCGACCGCTCACGCCTGTCCGGTGGGGAAGAGTCTTTCCGCCGACCTGAAAGAAGTGGTGGAGTTTACGTGGGAATGATGGT
>JAUYKR010000141.1 GCA_030699855.1 bacterium | reverse complement strand
GAAAGGTTATGGATTCAAGGAATTTAAAGATAAGCTCCTGCCCCTAAAAAACCTCCCCGCCACGCTTAAGGATCGCATAAAACTCACGACCTATAACATTGTTAAACCTCCTTACCTCAATGAGGTTAGATCAGTTCAACTAGCTGTAAAGATGGTCGAAGACATCCATAACTTCTCGAAGAATGAACTCGGAATGACCATTGAAGTCAAGCATGAGCCAACGGTCATCAGTGATGGCTCTCAGGAGGCCCTTCTCCATTCACAACGAACACCCGAAGGGAAGAGACGCTTTGAAGTCCTCTCCTATTTCAGCGTTGCTGAGCTCCTCGCACAACTTATAGAGAAAAAACTCAATCACCTCTCTAAATTTGGACAACGAGATGATATGGATTCGTTTCGAGACGTCTCTATGATTGTATCGCTCCTGGCAGAGAATATGTTTAGTCCTTTTGACTTTATGGTCTACAACGCTATCCAGCGCTACAATACGACCAGAGACGTTAAAGGGTTTCTGCTGGATATCAGAATCCCGATCCTCCGCTCGGAGGAATTCCAGATTTGGGAGCAGTCATTTTGTGGGAAAGAAAACAGCGCACTCTCCAGACTGGTACGAGATGAGTTCTTTACGCAAAGTGGAGATCCCCGTCCATTGACCGAAGCTGAACAAAAGCGAGAAGGTTTCCAAGTTAATCTCTGGCACATTCTCAACAACATTGAGTACAACGCTGAGATATCTGGCCACATAAGATCACATGGGAAACCGAGTACAGAATGGTTTCAGCAAAAAGCTCGTGAGACCTTTGAGCAAGGTGGCATTAATGTCCTCTTTGTTCGAAATCCCATTTTTGTCGATAATGGAAAGGGAGATCCGAACATACCTCTCCTATCTGGAGCCGATGTCCACCCAAGCTACAGAGGAAATCCCAAGGCAGAGAAAGAAGAAGATAGACTTCCAGCGACGGAAAGAGCGACATATCAAGTGGAAGTGATCGTCACCAACGAAACAGGTGATCCTCAGAGTTTGTGGATGATCGTTCCACTCAAGACAGTAGAAGCTCCAAAGGTTAATATCAGTGAACCTCTCGGACGCAACAGGTTAAGAAGCCCAGCGGCATCCAGTGCCGAGATGGCGAGAGTATGAAATTCTACTAGCGCATCTTCAGCTTCTTTTTAAGAGCAACCTCCTTCTCCAGCACATCCAGCAGCCTCTGCAATCCCTCCGCGCTCTCCGGACTGAGTAGGTGTTCGATTTTGCAGGCATCGATCTCGGCGATCTCCTCGTCAACGCCCAAAATGTCGTGGAAAAGAATCGTGAGTACCGACCAGGTCTGTTCGATTTGCAAAGCCAGAGCCTTGCCGTCATCCGACAAGGTCAGGTGCTTGTTCGCATCCTGAATGATCAACTTGCGCTTCAGCATCGGACGGATGGAAGTGGAAAGACTCCCTAAAGACACGTCCAGCTTCTTGGCCACATCACTCAGCCGGGCGTAGCCCTGACTTTCCACCAGCTCATGCAAGGCCATCAGATAGTGCGCGGCGCTGTGGGTTACCTCGTGATCTCGGAAGTACTTCCAGGTTTTGTCTCGGTTTTTGATCATAGGAACATTAATACTTTAACAAGTATACCATTTCCCTTGCGTCTTGAAACTTCTTTTAATAAAGTGATCTCACTTTCATAGGTAAAACTATTCTTTCTTATGCTTCGTACTTCTACCCTCACCATCCTGATCGGTGTGACCCTGGCCATCCTGACCGCTTGTTCTCAGGTAAGTTCCTACACTCCTCAAACTCGCAGCTACTATGTAGCAGCAGAGCAGGTGGAGTGGGACTACGCCCCTTCCGGAAAGGATCTGATGACCGGAGAGGCCATCTACAAGCAGGTCTGGGGAGAGCAAACGAGGTACGACAAGGTTCGCTACATCGAATACACCGACGAGACCTTTACGACCAAGAAAGAACAACCGCAGTGGCTGGGCATCAATGGCCCCATTCTGCGAGCGGTGGAGGGGGACACCCTGGAAGTTCATTTTCTCAACCGAGGCGAAAAGCCCTACAGCATGCATCCGCATGGGGTTCTTTACGACCTCGATAACGAGGGGGCCAGTCACGGACAACAACAAACCGACGGGCATCAACATGACCCATCACTTGCCCTCAAAACCGGCAAGGGGGCCCAAGTAGCGCCGGGTGAAAGTTTTACCTATCACTGGAAGGCAAGTGAAAAATCGGCGCCTTCTGCGCAGGAGGGCGGATCAAAAGTCTGGCTCTACCACTCTCACGTCGACGCGGTCAGCGACATTTACGAAGGCCTTTTTGGCCCCATCATTATCACTTCCGCCGATCACGCCAAAGCCGATGCTACTCCGGATGACGTGGACAAAGAATTTGTCACCACCTATTTCATCTTCAACGAATCGGAAGATGGCATGAGCGAAGAAGAAGTGGAGGGCCACCTCAAGCACGCCATCAATGGCACCATCTTCAGCAATCTGCAAGGGTTGGAGATGAATCAGGATGATCGCGTTCGCTGGCATTTGATCGGCTTGGGAACGGAAGTGGATCTACACACCGCCCACTGGCATGGAGAAGTGGTGAAGGAAAGCGGAGTGTATACTGACGTTATCGAATTGCTGCCCGCGAGCATGAAGTCCGTCGACATGATCGCGGAAAATCCCGGCACCTGGATGTACCATTGCCACGTGGCCGACCACATCACCGCCGGCATGATGAGCACCTATACCATTCACCAAAAAACTCTCTAGGAATTCTCCATTCCTAATTCTCCATTCCTCATTCTTCAGTCCTCATTCTTAATTTCTTGTTATGACCGACTTCATCATCACCTTCCGCGAGACTCTGGAGGCCGCCCTGGTGGCCGGCATTGTCCTGTCTTACCTCGCCCATATAGAAAAGAAATCCTGGTTCTCCGTTGTCTACTGGGCCATCGCCGCCGGAGTCATTCTGAGCGTGGCGGCAGGGTATGCCTTTGAAACCTTCCTGGGAGGGTTCCAAGGCAAGGCGGAGGAAATCTACGAAGGCGTGATTATGCTGCTGGCTGCCGCACTCATCAGCTGGATGATCCTGTGGATGATCAAGCAGCGTCACAAAATCAAAGCCCACCTTCAGCAGACCGTGGACAGGCACGTGGAAACAGAGAATAAAATCGGCGTGTTTATCCTGGTATTCCTGGCGGTCCTGCGGGAAGGAATTGAAACGGTACTCTTTTTACAGGCTTCGGCACTGCAAGCAGGAGGGAATAGCGTCATCGCTGCAGCTCTTGGAATAGTCGTCGCGATCGCGGTAGGTTACATTCTCTTTTCCGGCCTCAAGAAAATGCCGATTCAGCAGTTTTTTACCGTCACCACGATAATCTTGATTTTGTTTGCCGCCGGTCTGGTAGCCCATGGAATCCACGAGCTACAGGAAGCTGGCTGGATACCTTTCCTCACCCAACAAGCCTGGGATCTTAATCCGGCAGTCATCACGGAAGGCATCTACCCCCTCCTGCACGAAAACGGCGCCATCGGCAGTCTGCTCAAGCACGTCTTTGGCTGGAATGGAAACCCAAGCCAACTGGAAGTACTCAGCTACTTGCTGTATTTGGGAGTGATGGCTGGAGTGATGAGAATGGCGGAGAAGAAATAGGCAATCTAACTACCACCTTTCTCCTTTTCTCTTTTGACCTTTTCAGCCGCTTTTGCATCCTCTGGCACCTGATTGATGTTGTGCAAGACCGCGTGCGCTCTGGCAGCCAGGAAATGGCCCATGAAGTACTCCACCAGAACTATGAAAAATTGTCTCGGTCCGGTTGTCCGGGTCAGCGCGTGCCGAGCCGCTCTTTCACCAGCGTTTTGCACCAGAACTTTGGTCACAAATACCCCGCCATCAGCCATTTCTGGATCCAAATTGAGCGATGCGGCCACTTGTTCCCGCCCCGCTTCCACGGATGCTGGAAATTTTGCCTCCGCCCCTCCTGTTAAACAGAGATCCCTCAAGGCTGTTCGAAAAAGTTCTGCTACTCTTTCCGGATCAAGCGCTTGGGCTCGAACAATACTTTTAATATCAGTAGGATCAAGTCCTTCACAAGTATTGCCAAGCAGGTCTCCTAATGCGCTTTGAAGAGCCACGCCTTCTGGAACTTTTTTCCGCTCTACTGCCTGTAAAAGCCGATTGAAGGGCTCGGAATCAACGCGAAATGTAATACCCAGAGCAATCAAACATGCCTGAATAAGACTCCTGATATCCCTTTGCGGGTCCGTGATGGCCCGGTAACGATCGCCCTCCAGGGCTTCTTGCATGGCCTTGGCAATGGCATAGGGAAGGGCATGAGGAACCTGCTGTGGTACCTGATAACAAACAATGAATTGAGGTTTTCCTAAATCAGTGACGGAGATAATTCTTACCGTCACCGCCCATGATTCTCCCGGGAGGCGTTCAATTTGCAGCCAAGAAAAGCCGACACCGGCATCCTGATAGCTTGGCGAACCACTCTCAAAAAATTTCCGCGTTACCTCAAGAGCTGCTTGTGCAACCTCTTCAAGCTCCTGATCAGACAAATCCAGACGCGGGCAAGGGCTCTCGGTTTGTGCACGCTCCTTTTTGAGTTGGGCCAGAAGATCAGCCGGATAAATCGGGGGCCTTCGCAACACCTCATCCGAAACCAAAGTGGGCAAAACCAGGATCCCATTTCTCAAATCTTCTTCAACCTGCTCAAAAATATCGAGAGCAATAGCAAGCTCCTCTCGGAACTGCTCTTTAAGATTTCTTACTCGGTCTCTGCGAACATCATAAGCTTTGCCGCCGATCACACAGCCTACACTCGCCAGGGGAAAACTCTCCAGGACACCACCGGAAGTCCAGGCAGTGGTGCTCACCTGATTGAAAATGTTTTCTGGGATCTCCGCTACTCCTGTTGCTTGTCTAGTGGCAAGGGCTTGTCGCAACTGCTCCTGAAAAGTTATAAATTCACGAACGCCATCTGGCTCTGCTTGGTCAGCCTGAATCGGCTCAGCTTCTTCCAAAACTTCTGACGGGGAGAGCAGACTTGCTCGCAATTGATTCAGAATATTCTGCGCCAGTAATGCGCATGCCTGGGCTCTCTCATCGGTATCCAGCTCGGTACCACTTGGCAGCTGGAGGAAGTAGGGCTCTTCCCTTAATTCACAAAACAAAGCAGTTGGAACCTTCCCAACCAAGGCGATAGCATCAAGGGCATAGCCAGACCACTCAGCTGCTGAAAAAACATCCTGTGGCGTAAGCGGAGAAATGTCACCATGGCTTTCAATCAGCTCTCCCATCAACGCTCCAACAATTGCTGTTCGATCACGCTCCTGATGACACGAATTTATTTCCTGGTCGTCTTGCCCATCAGCCATCGCTGGATTTTAAAAGGAGCTCATTGTAGCCAACCTTTCTGTTTTAGCAAGCCTATCTAGCCACAAACGCGGTAGCACCCAGCCACGCCAACCCGAAGATCGATTTTTCCGTTTTGGCGTATACCGGGCTTTCGATGATGACTCCGATCAGCTCGTCAGGATTCAGGGAAACGATCGCCACCTTGTTCTCGTAGATGATGATGTTGTTCTGAAATTGAAATTCCTCGGGGTTCACAAAGAAGATTTCGATTAGGTTATGGTCGAAACCCTTGGGGTAGAACTGAGTCAAAAACTCCTTGGCCTGCGGGCTGGAAGGAGAGATAATTCTGGTTTTGACGCCATTTTTAACCTTATGCTTGCAGTATTCGCGGATGAAGTCAGGCATCAGCTCGGAAAAAGCCTCCAGGTCGGTGTATTCGAGCAGCTCATCCTCGGCTTCGGCAGCTTCATTGTAGATTGATTTGATGCCTTCCAGGCCTTCAAAGAAGTGGATCCTGGGCTTATAGGCCAAAGAATTCGTCACGGACAGCAGTTCGGGAAGGACCATCTTCGCTCGGTTGAGACGCTCCTGCTGCTGGTTAACCAGGATTTGCGGATTCTCGGCGGAAAAGCGCTTTACGCCCTTTTGCGTGTAGGAAGTCACCAGGCCCTTTTGGATAAGGTTGCCGAGCAGGTG
>JAUYKR010000139.1 GCA_030699855.1 bacterium | reverse complement strand
ACTGCGGAAAAGATCGATTTCCCTGGGGCTGGCGGTGGGTGGGGATACTTTCTTGAAGTTGGCCGCCGCTCGTCGTATCTTGATCGCTCCTCGCGCGACCAATGCCTCCAAAATCTTCAAGAAAGTATCCCCTCCCTCCGCCAGCTGCCAAAGCTACCTTTGGTTGGAATGAAGTCATTGACTTACTATTATATTTATGTAATAATAGTATGAACTGTCAAGACCCACCCCATTGTTAAAAAACCATTACTTTAAGCCATGAAATCGGCCTTACTTGGGTTCGGACGGGCGCTGCGGCAGCGGGTATCGGTAGGCGTGCTCACGCTCATTATGGCTCTGGGGGCACTTAGTACTCTGCCCACCGTCATGTCCGGATCATTGCCCCAGGGGCTTACCTTCATGGGCCATCATTTGTCCGAGCTGAGTCAGAACGAGGCTAGAAATCTTCTTCGTGTCATTGCCGAAGAATATTTGCAAGACCCGGTTCGGGTTCGTGTTGATGATGGGCGGGGGACGATTCGAGTTATTTCTCCGTCCGAAATGGGGGCGAGGGTCGATGTGGAAAATACCTTTGAGCGACTGGCTCTTTCTGCCGATAGTTTTGGCACGGCCGACCTCCTCTTCGAGCCGTTGCGGAGGCAGCTGCGCCACGAATTACCGGTGGTCTTTTTTGATCGGAATCAGTTTTCACACTTTCTTGCCGAGTTTCATTTGGATGGTCTTTCGGAAAAACAGCAGGAAAAAATTCAGCAGGAATTGGCCGAGCTTATCCAGGCTAACTGAGATCCCGACAAAGCTTTTCCACTTTTGCCATGTACTTATCTTCGGCCTCCTGAGATCGGCGTTCTTTGTTGTTGACGTTGAAGTATTCATGAACGGTGATGTCCGTGATGCCGCAGAAGCGGAGTACCCCTTCCTCCAACTCGGCCGTGGTATTGCCGAAGATACGCTTGCCAAACTTGGGGCCGCCAAAGGTGCGGAAGATCAGAGTTTTCTTTTTTTTGAGAAGGCCCAGAGCGGAATAAGGTTGGAGAAAGTAGCGAATGCCGGGGATAAAAGAGAGTAGCCAGGCCGCAAATTCTTGCCAGTGATGAGTCTTGCGGAAGCGGTAAGCAAAACCCGTGGTAAAAACTCGATCCACAAAGCCCTTCAGTCGCCCCGGCATGCCATACCACCAGGTGGGATAGATAAAGATCAGCGCGGAAGCGGCGGAAATTTTCCCCTGTGCCTCTTTCACGTCCGGATCCGTCACCCGTTCGCCGCTGACCATGCGCTCATATTCAGCGGCGGTAAGGTGGCCGTTGAAGTCCTGTCGGTAGAGGTCAAGGACGTGATAGGTCTGCTGGGCCTCTTCCAGAGTTTCGGTCACGTGCTTCAAAATTTTGGAGCAATGACGAGAGTGCTTGCTGGGGTGGCAATAGATGATGAGGATCATCGGGGTGAAAGTTATTGAGTTTCTTACTGCGGAAGTCAGTTTTTGAAAAGGGGGTGGGATCAAATTTTTCACTGCGGAATCTCCATTTTTCTTTGGTGTGAGCGGTGTGTTATGTGGGTATAAAATTTGTTTTCCAAGCTTCTCCGCTCAATGTCCTCGTTTCAAAATTTGATCCCACCCCCTTTTCAATCAAGGCTCCATGTCCTCACTTCCATTTTATTGAGCAGCCGATGGTGGGTTTTTGATCCGTGCTTGGTTTTCCCCCGCGGAGGAGAGTGTCGATGGCGATTTTAAGTTCCTGCTGAGTTACTCCTGCAGGGTCCTTCCAGTTATCATCGATGCGGCCGTGGTAAACGAGCTGGCGATCCTGATCAAAAACGTAAATGTCCGGTGTGCACTGGGCCTGATAGGCCCTGGCGACCTCCTGGCTTTCGTCGATCAGATACGGAAAATTGATGCCCCACTCGGAAATGGTTTTTTTGGTATTCTCCGGGCTATCGGCGGGATACTCTTGGGCGTTATTGGAGTTG
Source organism: bacterium (assembly GCA_030699855.1). Classification (GTDB taxonomy): domain Bacteria; phylum Patescibacteriota; class Gracilibacteria; order JAUYGZ01; family JAUYGZ01; genus JAUYKR01. Next base: position 3,602 of record JAUYKR010000139.1, on the reverse strand, counting down.
ATGCCGATCAATTGCACTTCACCTTGTTCGTAACCAGCCTGCAGGGCGATGAGGCGTTCTTGCACGGCCTTCACGTAAGGGCAGTGATTGCACATGAAGATCACGACCAAAACTTTTCGGTCGGCGTAGTTTGCGGCTGTGTGAATGATGCCGTCGGGATCGGGGAGGGAAAAGGGGATAAGGTCGGTACCCAGAGGAAGTGATTTGGATTCGAGGAGCGCCATGCAGATTCGGTGAAGAGGCCGATCCACTCTAGCGGAATTTGTGCAGAAGATGAAGGGGGCGGTTTTAAGCCATGTGGGAGCCGTAACTTGCAGTTTTGTGCATGCCGGATGTGCAAAAAATGTGGAAAACTCAGGAAGGGGGGTGGTTGAAATATGGGGTTACAAATTCAAAGTTTTTCCGTTATACTATGTATCCGCTCTTTGAAATCTTTCTTTCTCGAATCCCGTTCCCCCGCACCCTTTAATCTTCTTGAGCTGAGCTGCCTAAAACTTGGCCAGCATGAAGGATGCGGGGGGCTGCACATGGATTCGATAGGGAGGCCCTCGGTAATTTTAGTGCCATGGCGGGATCGCGCTGTCTCCCGCTAGATCCGTCCAGCGCAACTCTACGTGCTAACGTAACCAAATTGGATGAGTCTGTTGTTGCATTCATCAACAGTATTCGTCTGGCACCGGAACTTGTTCCGGTTGCCTAATCGTCTGACCTTAACTCGGACGTCGTCCACTCTCTGATTTCTCCTGCGGGAATCTGGGCGTAACTTAGGAGGATAATCCCAGGGGCTCGTTCGCCCCCAGGGCCGAAAACTTAGAACTAAGCGAGTGAGGTTTTTTGTCCGCCCTTTATCTTACTCGTCGAAAACTCAGGACGGACTGTCATGGAAGATCTAGGATGCCGACTCTCTACACGTGGGTTCGATCCCCACCAGCTCCACCATTCGACTCGTCCTCGACAAGCTCGGACTCGCTCATGGTGTCCCACCTTTTTAATCTTCTTGTCGAGTCGAATGTGCTGAGCTTGTCGAAGCACAGAAGACAATGACCAAGAAGTATTATACTTACCTTGCCCGATGTTCAGATGGCTCTTTGTACACAGGTTATTGTGTAAACCTTTCGGCAAGGGAGGCAAAGCACAACGCCGGAGAGGCCGCCCGCTATACTCGACAAAGGAGGCCAGTTAAGATCCTCTATTTTGAGGAGTTCGAAACCAGAACAGAGGCGATGCGGAGAGAACGCCAGATAAAGGGCTGGAACAAAAACAAGAAGGAAAGCCTTGTTCAATATGGACACCCAACAAAATTAACAGGAGCTCTTTCTTGAGAGTGTTCTTTTATTGAGGCGATGCGGGCAGACCAACCTTAGATCTGGTTTCCCCATGCAGACCTAAGCGCCGGCCTGCTCGCTCAGCTTCCTCCGCTGCAGCTTGTCTCACCGCCTCTGCTTTTTTATTCCACCAATCCATTACTTCCTGAGCCGTGGCCGCTCTCCGGAGGGCAAGTTCTCTGCAGAGGTAGCCATCAAGTGCCAGTTGTATCTGTCCGTCATCTTGATCGCCCTCCGGGTCAAAACTTCCAGCAGGGCGAATACCCCAGGCCCCACTCGAAAGGACGAGCGGTACTGGTGTTCCGTCCGGAAACCGGTACCACAGCTTCATTCTTTCAGCCTGTTCGAGGGTGATATTCTCATCCGCATCGACTTGTCCGTTTACCTGCTCGTTCCACCAGTCGACAATATCCTGAGCGGTGGCGAGGTGGCCAATGATACCGGCGGCATCGGTGGCATAAGCTTGCAAAGTATCTCCAAATTTTCCACCTGGTTGAATTACTACTCCATTTGGGAGCCTTGTTCCATCAAGGAGAGTTTCGGCCTGTTCAATCGTGATGTGTTCACCAGCCCTAACGTAACCTGGGGTTTCCGTAGCGGTTTCTGCCATAATGTAGATAGAAAATGGCCTTTTATATTCGCATTCTACATTATTTATTATTCATGTCAATAATTGTGACATAGTATTCACATTTATCCGGTCTCTCAGAAGGGGTTTTTCCTTGGGTCTTCGGAGAAATTGGGGCAGTCTTCCGGGCTACTGACAACCACTCCATCGCAATAGTGTTGGTTCTTATCTTTGGCAAATCCTGCACCCATGTATTCAAACGAAGCTCCGTTGCTACCGGGGATAAGCTTTCCGCTGTAGTAGACATGATTTTTATCATAGCCGTAGGCGGCACCCCTTCCGGTCATGATGGCGTTTTGGTAGGTGGGTTCTTTGTCGTACCGCGCTTGATCTATATCGCGGCCGATCGGTTCGAAACTTGTCGGGTCAGCGCCTTCGATTTTTTCTTTGTCGAAGTATACATTTTTTTCGTCTTTTCCATAAGATTCATTCTCATCGAATATCTCAAAGGTTTTCGGATCCGCATATTCTATTTTTTCTCCGAATCTATACACAGCCCGCTTGTCTTTCGCGATGCTGCCTGTAGCGATAAAGCTGCTGGGGTCCGCGCCCTTTATAAGTTTCCGATTGAGATAGACGCAGTTGCCGATGGTTCTGTATGTGATCTCCAGGACCTCGAGCGAAAGAGCGTTGGTGTGGTGAGGCTCCAGCACTATGAATGTTTGAGGACAGTCCCCAAAATAAAAGAGAGAGCGGTAAGCTAAAAACCCACTTATTATTATGGCGGCAACTATTGCAATGGAGAGAAAGATTTTTTTCTTCATGTCTTGTTTTGTAAACGGTTTTTGAATAAGTGATACCTTTTCACATTTCTGGAAGGCGGATGGGGCGGTCGGTTATTTATCATTAAAAATATCAACATAGCGGCGATACATAAACGACCGGCCGTAGTTCCGGCTTTCGTCTTTTTGTTCTAGGATGCCAAGTTCCACAAAGCGGTCAATGACCTTTTGCGCGCCCTGACGAGTAAATTTCGTCCACTTTTGAATGGTGGAAACATTCACAATTGGCAGCTTGAATAGCTGGGGCAATACGTTAACTGAGCTTTTTGCCGCGGTTTTTCCAAGCGAATGAATTTTTTTCATATCTTCTTCGCGCAACACGGTAATCTTTTTTACAATCTCAACGGCCTCCTGGGCAACTTCAATGATGCCGTCCAAGAAAAAATCCAACCATTCCTCAATTTTTCCAAAGCGATATTGGTCCAGACGGTCATAGTAAATTTTCTGGTGCTTTTTGAAATACGTCGACAAAAAGAGCACAGGACGATCCAGTAAATTTTGAAGCCACATAAAGAGGGTGATCAAAATTCGGCCAGTACGACCGTTACCATCCAGGAAGGGGTGTATGGTCTCAAAATGGGCATGGATGATACCCGCCTTCACAATCGGGAGTAAATCATCCTTTGCGTGTAAAAATTTCTCAAAATCTCCTAAAGCACTCTCCATTTCATGTGGAGGCGGTGGCACAAAGTGGGCATTATTAGGCGTTGTGCCGCCAATCCAGTTTTGGCTTTTTCGGAAATTTCCAGGGTCAGAAAAATGCGTAGAACGAGCATCTTTCATCAGCTCTTTATGGATTTCTTTAATAAAACGGAGGCTGACAGGAAAATCCTTTAATCTTTCAAGACTGTAATTGAGGGCGTGGAT
>JAUYKR010000128.1 GCA_030699855.1 bacterium | reverse complement strand
GACGAAGACCAGGTTTCTTCCGCTCCGCCAATGTTCCTGGATGGTAAATCCAGCCTGCGTGAGCAGCCCCCGCAATTCAAACGGCAAAAAGGCGTGGTAGTAGCGCGGCACTTTCTCTTTTCCAAAGGAAATGAAAACATCTCTGGGATCATGTCGCAAGAGCTGAAAAAGAACCCTTGAAAAGCTCTTGAGGAAAGCCCGCCAATACTTGATTTGCCACAGATCCCATACGGACAAAAAAAGCGTTCCGTCATCCCGAAGGGCTTCAAAGACCTTCCCAAGAACCTCCTCCCTCATCTGACGAGAGGGAATGTGATGAAAGGCGGCAATGGAAACCACCACGTCAAAGTGTCCGTCCATCTCCAGCTCGGTAATATCCTGTTCGACGAAGTGTTGTTGGGGGTACTTCCGCCTGGCTATTTCCAGCAAGGCGGAACAGAAGTCGACTCCGGTGTAATCCACTTCCAGTGACTTGAGCGCGCCATACAGCCGGCCGTTTCCACAGCCCAAATCCAGCACTTTGGACCCTTTCGGTATTCGGCTTATCAGCTCGTCGAAGAGCGGCCAGGGTTTTTCCCGGGTAGAAGAAAAATCACCAGCGATCGCCTGGTAGCTGTTTTTGAGTTCCGCTTTGAGCCGCTTGGCTGTTTCTCTATTCATGAGAAAAATATACCCCTCTCTGGCATGAACAATCCAGTTGACAAGAGGGGCCTCCAATATTGCTTCCATTCTCTTTTAACGCTAAAATCGGTTCTGAAATAATCTTAAAAAAGAGATGATGCGTTTTTTGAAAATCGTTCTCGTCACGGTGGTTTTTACTGCGATTGCCCTGGGGCTGCTCGTCTTAATCAGGGGTGTTTTGCAGGGATCCTGGGGGATGAATGACGAGAGCCTCATCGAGAAATATCAGGACCGCGAGCACGCACTTCCTTCCGATGATCTCTATCGTAAACAGCTCAAACAGCTAGAGGGGACCGTAAAGATTCTCGGGGTAAATATTTATGACGAAGGGAGTCATCGTCTGGAGCGGGATAATAAGCTGCTTGTCATCATGGAGAGCGAAACAGTTTCACTGACCGATTATGAAGGTCAGGATGTTCGAGTGAGGGGCTTTGTTCGCGACACAAAAAAGGGAGGTCAAAAAATAATGGAGGTCGTCTACTTGGAGCCAAATGATTTTTGGAAAGACGCTGGTTTGAATCGCTTTCATGAACAGGGCTACGAATTCGGTTTTTCTTACCCCACCGATTGGAAGTATAAAAAAGAAGCCAATAAGGTAACCTTTTACCAGCAGAGCGGCGATGGACTAGAGGTAAACATCATGATTGTTTTTCAATTTCAAGAGGTTCAGGAGCCCTTTGATGTTTGGCTTGATGATCGTGATCAGAATCTTTCTTATGACGAAGTTCAAGTAAAGGTTGGGTCTGTGACGGGTGTGAGAAGGGTTATAAAGAGCGGGAACGAGGAGATTGTGAAGACCTATGTCACGGAGGGCAACAATGCTTATGAGCTGCGACTGCTTTCTCAAGATGAAGTCGCAAGGGCCGCATACGCGGCTCTTGTAGACCAGTTTCAAACCGCAGCTGGCGAAGACGATGATGGAATGTCCGTGGAAACTGATGCGAAGGAAGATGACCAGGCTGTTTTGACTCAAGATTCAGACAAGGCCGAGGTCCAGCTGAATGCGGAGAGTCCTCCTGCCCAAGAGCAAGCGCCTTCTGACGTAAGCTCCGGTTTGACCCCGCTGAGCGAAGACGAGGTTTCGAAGACCATGGAGAAAGGTTTTTCACCTTTTGAGGGGAGAATCCTCTCCTTCGACTATCCAACCATCTGGTATTTTTCACATCTGGAGAGCAACGTCTATGGTTTTACCGATCACAATACTTATGTGGAGAGCGGTGGGGTGATATCCTTAACGAATAGCCGAATCATTTTGTCTGAAAGCAAGAATGGCAGAAGTTGCGCTTATTCAGCTGCCAAAAGTTCGTCAGGTGCTTCTTTCCTGGTCTGCGCCCTCGAGTCCGGACTGAAGCCAATTGCCGATCGGATTGCCGAGAGCATCCAGAAGAAATAAAACCACCGGGATATTTGATTTCCTGAATACTCTGGTATACGCTTTTTCAGCGAAATACGGCCAGGTAGCTCGCCCCGCCGATGGTGGGATGAGCTGTTGAGAGCCTAATAAGGTATGTTAAGATGCTTTCGTCGTTTCACTCGGCCAGGTAGCTCAGTGGTAGAGCGAGGGATTGAAAATCCCTGCGTCGGTGGTTCAATTCCGCCTCTGGCCACCACTCCGACTCCTCAGTCGTTCGACGCTCGTGGTGTTTCACCTTCGTTTGTCGATTACAGGAATAGCTCCAGGAGGTGATAGAGATGTCCCATGTGGCCAAAGAGGCTGGATATGGAGTCAAACTCTACGTAGTGCTGAAGGTAAGAAGAAAACATTTTTTCGTGGGCATGGTGAATGAAGAGCATCATAGTCAGAAGAAAAATGATAATAGAGACCAGCCGTCCCTGACTATGATGAGAACCTCAAATGCCCTCTTGAAGTAGGCCCTGAAAAATGATATAATGAGAGCCGTGAAAAAAGCTTCTCATGACATAGCTGGCGGCTAGAGATTGTGGAGTTTTTTTCACATGCCTAAAGATAGCAAAGGCTCTTTCAGTGCGAAAAAAACCGCCTTAAAGGGGCCGGTTACTTACGGAGGTATAGAGAGGTGAAGTCTCATGTAAAAGAGAATAAAGAATAATTCTCCTACAGTGGTCCTCACCATTTTCTTCAGCTATTAATATAATAACATTATAAACATAGAATGTCAATAAATGCACTTTGTCGCTCTCCTGTGGTACTATGCTGCCATTGCTAGATGAGTCTTTACCTATGTCCATTTTTGGACTGGAAAAAAATGGAGAGAGTGGACGTCAGCTTGACTGGCGCTTAGGTTTTGGGGTGCTGGTCATATTGCTGCTTTTCTTCCTGGCCGGGCAATATGTTGCCATCCCTTCCGAGCCCACGAATAACCTCAGAGAGCCATTTTTTGACTTACAGGATGATGTTGATGGTGATCCCTCCGTTCTGAAAATTTTTCCAGAGGACAGGAAGCTTCAGCCAGACGGAGAGATCATTTTAATTTTTTCCCATCCCATGGTCGCCTCCGGCCAAGCTCCGGATTCTCATGAGCCGGGATTTTTGGGTTTATCTCCGCCGGTCCGCGGACAGTGGACCTGGCACAATAGTAAAACCCTTGTTTTTACCCCTTCAGATGGCTTTTTTCTCGCCACCCGATACAGGCTTAAAGTTACTGGTGTTGCGAACACGCTTGATGGACGGGCGTTGTCCTGGGAAATGGATGAGTTGTTTGAGACAGACCGTCTTCAGCTCTATGCCGGCCAGTTTTTGCCAAGCGGCGAGAGCGATGAGCTCGAGCCTGTTTCCGTCAGCCAGGGCATTGTATTGACCTTTAATCAGGAGGTATCCATCCGTTCCCTCCAGCAGCATCTCACGATCAATAACAAGAAGGGAAAGCACATAAAAAATCTGGATATTGTTAAAGGAGGAAGCGGTCAGTATGTTTATGAAGTTCGTCCAGTATCTGGAAAGTGGAGCTACGATGAAGAATATGCCGTGGAACTCTCTTCCGAACTCATGCCGGCAATTGGAAATCTACCCCTTGGCGAGGACCACAAATTTTCTTTCGGCACCGAGGTGCTTTTTGCCGTCAACCCGGATATTTCTTCAGGTGGAGATCAGCACCTCTTAAGCTTCGATGACAACAGTTTTGAGATTGAATTGAAGGAGCCTATTTCTCTCAAAAAGCTTCAACAGTCGTTATCCTTTATTCCCCAGGCATCCTTTAAGATTGAACAAAAGGCGGAAGGGGTGTTCTCCATTTCCCTGCCTGAATTATCTCAAAAAAGAGAAAATATAGACATGTATGTTGATACCAGCATAAATCCAAGATCAACCGAGTACATTTCCGAGCCAGTTGTCACAAAGCTCTCACGCCCCCCCAATCTTGCATTTCAGCTTGAAAGTACCCCCACTGCTCTTTGTCTTACCAGTTCCACTCCCATCTCCCTTGAGTTTTCATCGGTGCGCTGGGATCAGAAGTCTTCTTTGCCGGGAACACTTCAAAGCGTCACGAGTGAGCAGTGTCTGACCTCCGTTCAGTATCCGTATGCTTACCAGGTTTTTCACCACCTTCTCCAGCCGGAAAGTACAGCATATTTTTTGTTGAACATAATTGATGGTTACGGGCAGAGACTTGATCGATCCGAGCAACTCTTTATTAAACCACTATCTGTCGAGGGAAAAGTATTGCAGGCTATTTCCCAAGGCGCTGAGCATCGAGTAAGCAAATCAGATGATATCGCTCTCTCTTTTGCAACCAAAAACTTGACCCGCGTGAATGTTGAGCTCTGTAAGATGGCTCCAAAATCGGCGGTTTTGGTTGAGGTCACTCTTGACGAAAAGTGGGATGGCTTTCGCCCGTCGTCTGAGGTTTGTGAGCAATACAGATCGCAAAACCTCCAGCTTGATCCGGCTTGGTATCAGCTTCAGCAGCACAGAATTCAAGCCTCCCAGTTGGTGGAGAACATTGAAGAGGGACTCTACTATGTTGCCGTCCGCGCTCCGGAGGCCCTGATTGATGGGGGAGACATCAAAAAGATTTACACCTTGTTTCACTATTCGACCATCGGAGTTTTGAGCAAGAGGGCGGATAGCTCCCTGGTTTGGGTTTTGGATGAAGCAAGTCACCTGCCAATTCAAGGGGCCAAGGTGAGTTTTTATACTTCGGAGGGAGAGTTCCTCAAGGAGGGGGTAACGGATGAGTATGGAGTAAATTTTGATCCTGCCAATAATTCGTTGTTCGAATTTATTTCCGTTGAACACCAAGGCAAGGAGCTGCTCCATAGCCCATTTTCCGACAAGGGTTTTGAGCCGGAGAGATTTGGAGTGAAGAGGGACGTTGATGAAAGTAATTTTGTACACCATTTCTTTTTAGAGCCTCCGAATTTGGAACAAAGCATCATACGCGGAGCGCTTATTCTCAAAGAAGTGAGCGGGGAGGATCTTGCGACTCCCATGATCAGTAGAGCGGTTGTCACCCTTCAAGACGACCAAGAAGAGTTCTTGTGGAGGCAATATGAGCCATTCGATTCTTTTGGAAATCTCTTCTTTCGCATTCAACCCCAGCAACTTCTTACCGAAGGAACTTATCTGTTGAGCGTTTGTGTGGGGCTTCATCAAGGCATTTGCCAAGGCAGCTCATTTTCCACGGGAGTGGAGATGAGACGTGAGGGACGCGTCGCCAAGGCAGATATTATCACCGGCGATGTGGATGCTACATTTGTTGATCATCCGATGATCGATTGGACTCTTGCCGCCGAAGTCAGTCCCGGTGATCGTTCAGACCTGATATTGAAAAATCTTCAATCTGGCCGTCCGGTTTTGATTACTGTGGAGCGTGATGCCATATTCTTTCACCATGTTCTGGTGCCGGAATCTGATTCCGCGGTGATCCCTGTGACATTCTCGCAGGTAATGATCCCGGAGGCTATGGTCTCGGTTACGCAATTAAGGGATGGGAAATTTTTCTATGACCTGTTGCAAGTGCCCATAAGCCGTGAGTCAAAACGTCTCTCTCACGAGCTTGAGCTGACTTCTGGGGAATTTTCCCGCATCGTCTTTGAGGTGCCGGCAAAGAGCTCATACGTTCCCGATCTCCTTCCTTTTTTCTACCCCCGCAAGGGAACTGAGGTGATTACCGCCTCGAATTTATTTTCTCGGCTAGGGCAGAATGCTTACCAAAATTGGAATGATGACGTTCCGAATCCTTCATCCACGACCATTATAGAGGGGAGGCTTGTTGGTTCGGGAGGGCTTTTGGGTGCTGATCAGCAGCATCTCTTTCTCCTCCAGGGCCTTGATGGGAGTTTCACCAGTTATGTTTCTCGAGGTAGGGAAAATAAGGTTGGACTAAGCGAGCAGATCCTCGCTCCTCACTTTATTCGCTCTTCGGACCAGCTTCATCTGCGGCTTGACGTCAAAAATAATCATCCGGATGATCAGGTTGTCCATCTCGAAGCCGGATCACCAGATTTGAGTTTCATTTCCAACCCTGAGCTATTTTTTAGTGTTGCCGGGCACGGAAGCAAGTCCATTCCCCTTGTTGTTCAGTTGGGTGAGGGGAATACCAACGAAAGAAATGTTTTGAACCTTCGACTGGAAAGCAGTGACCTTGAAGTCAGGGACATCAGTATGGTTTTGCCGCTGGCTGAAAGTTTGCCTCCCCCGCTTCGGAATCCCCGTGCCGTATTTTTGGAATCAACCCAAGGAAGCGGATCCATTCCTCTTCCTGAAGGTTTTTCTCAGCCGCTTCTCGGCCGGACGATCATTGCTCCAACCCCCATCAGTTACGTTACTGAGAGCCTAAAAAATTTCTTAAAAGACGACCCGGAATGGATTGACGCAACAATTCAAAAGATGAGTTTATTGAGTAGCTATTCTCAACTTCTTACTGAAGGTGGACAAGGGGATGAGGAATTATCGAAAATGCTGAATACTAAGAAGTTCGTTCAGCAACATCTGTCGCAGCTTTCCCTCGAGCAGTACTTTCGCGCCGACAAAGAAGAAATTGAGAAAGGGGATGATCTTTTTTTGGCGGTTCAGCTAGCAAGGGCTCTAGCCTCCTTGGAACAGGCAAAAAATAACCTCCCCCCTCCGGCCAGAACCCAGGTGGTGAATTATCTCAAGCAACAACTTGACCTTCGCCTGCGCGAAAGGCTTCAGCAAAATATCGAACTTGCTCGGCTCTCCGCCGAGGATGCTTTGCAGGAGTTGGAACTGATACATGCTCTTGCCTCCCTGACCCCAGCCGGAATTCCTCATGCCAACAATTGGTATCAGCTCCGCGAATCATTGGGAAACGAGGCATTGGTTTTGCTGCTCTTGTCCTTTGAGGATTACCGTGATTATCAGGTTGCCGGTACGACATATAAGATCGAGGAATTAACACAACTGCTCAAGGGTAGAGCCAGAAGTAAGGAGGGGCAGCGCTGGCTTGAATCGAGTTTTTCTGCGAATGAGCATGTGAGCGACTTTCTGCTGACCTCCAGATATCTAGAGGCTCTTGTGAGGCAGGCAAGCACCCATTCGGACATTCCGGCAATTATCACCTGGCTGATTTCTCATAAATATGATGTATTTTTTCAAAGCCACGATGATCAGTTTGCCT
>JAUYKR010000121.1 GCA_030699855.1 bacterium | reverse complement strand
AACGAATCGTGATGGATCACCAATGTTTGGTATTGATCCAGGACCCGACATAACGAAGTGTAAATCAGGCATGCCAAATTTTCAGAGCAAGATTGTAGTTGGAGAGGGGCCGACTGCCCGTATGCCAGAAAGTGCTCAAATTATGGACAATATCCGCATGACCGACCGCTTGAGAAAAGCCTTCAAAAATATGGCAGGCTATCAATACCTTCCTAGCCTCGGGGTCAATCCTGACACCGGGAAGACTGACCAAAAATACTCAATTCCATATGACAAGATGGGCTATGATCCGATGGAATTATACAAAGAAACAATGGCCGCGTTTATTGAACAGATGAGAATGATAGTAGCTGATCGAAACGCGAGTAATGCCGACGCAGGTGCTAATGGCGGCCAACCGCTAAGACTGGGGATAATTGATAATACTGGATTGAAGGACTTTGAAGCTGGCACCGTTGCCTGGGATTCTGGCCAAAATTTTGAGCGTGTCAAATCGCTGCAACAGTGGAAAAACGGAGTTTACGGCCCTGAAGTCGAAAGCAAGAGTGCTCCTGCCTCCGAATAGGTCTCCACCCTTACCAATTTTTCCCGCAGCTCCCGGGCACCGGGCAGGCCTTTGATGTAAGCCGCCAGGTGCTTGCGCATTTCCAGCATGCCCAGCTTCTCCCCTTTGCACTTCACGGCCAGTTCGCAGTGGCGAAGGATCACTGGAAGTTTTTTATCCCACGGAATATTTTCACTGCGGGGAAATTTTTCATCGAGCTGTTCATCGCTGAGCTGGTCATACTGAGTCCGGTTTCTGGAGTACTCCAATAAGTCCTGCAAGATCCACGGATCACCGAAGGTGCCGCGGGCCACGTACACTCCGTCCAAATTTCCAAGCTTGCTGCGAAACGAACTGACAGACGTGATGTCGCCGTTGCCAAAGACGGGAATACTCAGATTTTTTTTAAGCTCGTAAATCGGCTCCCAATCGGCCTCGCCCCGGTAGCCCTGTACGGTGGTGCGGCCGTGAATGGTCACGGCAGCGCAGCCGTTTTTTTCCAGCTCCTTGCAAAAGTCGACCAGGTCGTCGGCATTTTCCCAGCCAATTCTCGTCTTTACGCTCACCGGAATCTTCACCGCCCTGGCCATGTCGGACACGATCTGCATGGCCACGCAGCGGTTTTTAATCTTGACTAGGGCGGAGCCGTGATCGCTCTTGATCACCTTCTTGGCTGGGCAGCCCATATTGATGTCGATGCCGTCATAGCCCATGGCTTCAGCCTTCTTCGCCGCCGCCACGAACCGCTCCGGCGTTTTGCCAAACACTTGTAGGATGACCGGGTGCTCGCATTCATCGAACGCGATCATCCTCAGCGACTTGGGAGAATCATAGTAGAGCGCGTCGGTGGAGACGAATTCGGTCACCACCACAGCCTCTGGAGCCACCATTCGAGCAATCTGCTTGTAGGCGCTGTCCGTGTAGCCGGCCATCGGTGACTGAACAATGGCGGGATTTGCGTTGGTAAATTGGCTCCAGGTAAACATTGCCAAGGGCTATGGGCAATCGAGTATAGCACGGCAACTTATGACCGGGTTGGAAAGCGTATTGTAAGCCCCTTACCGGTGTCGAGACTTATCGTATCTGCTGTCTTGTCAGACTCAGCCGCCAAGAGGACATCCTTCGTGGTAATCACCGACACAATTTTTGGCGGCATGTCTGGATCATCAAACGGCTCTTTCAGTTTGTCTGGAAGAGAATGTCCGACTGCTACAAGTTCTGGAGTTGGACTTATGGTGTATCTCTGGCCCAAAGTTCCGGCCTGATCGGGGTCACTAAATCGCTGTGGAAACAGTCGTGCTATTGGTAGGCCAGTATCACCTGCTGGAATGTTCGTTATACAAAAGGTCCCGTCATCAAGAAGCAAAATGCAACCGGACTGACCAGAATGTTTTTCGACACTTTTAGGAAAGAGACCTTCCGGACAGATTGTTCCGTCCAGACTTTGCCTCATCAGATGAGCCATCATGAACTGGGCGATCATGTCGGAAAAAAGATGCTTGCGATAGTCACTGGCTTCAGGACGAGTTGTAAAGCTTTGCCCAAATTTCCCAGCAAGACGGTTGTAGACGCCTCCCAGCACTTGAATGGTTTTGGTGTAGCCATCAACCTCATTGTTAAATTCGTCGAAGTGTCGCCTTAGGGTCGCCTGAAGCAGATCATAAGTTTCCAGGTATTTGTACATCTCGAAGGTGTAGAGCAGCCTCTGCCGTTGCCCATGGCTCATATGTTTTGAACAAAAATCCAGAGCCTCAAGGGCCAGCTGGAGTTGTGAGTCTGCTTCATAGTCGCCTTCGCAAGTCGATCGGAAGTATCGCTGTTCCGGCGTTGGTCCAGGCTCTGGTATGGCAAGACGTTCTCGTCTTGACTCTGCTCGCGCTGGTGTGCCAGTCTCCGTCTTCGTCAATCCGACCCCTTTCACTTGTTTCAGAACCCAATTGACCAGGCCCCTGCTCCAGGCCAATGGAGAATTTCCACCTTGTCTTTCAATTCTTCTGACTGGTGGACGCTTCTTTGTCGGTCCAGTTTCCGGTTCAACCGGATCGCCGACGACATCTCCGGCCTGAGGTCTTCGGTCTGGATCTGGGGCTTCTGGCATGAGTAAAAAATGGTGGGCCACAGTATACACTCCTTAGTCACTTCTGTCACCCTAAGTGCCATCATAACAAAATCTTCACAATTCCTGATCCCCTGTGTACAGTGGAGCAAAGTCTTTCCGGATTTCCATGAAAAAATACCTGTACGCCTTCGAAGAAGGCAATAAGGACATGAAAAACCTTCTCGGTGGCAAGGGCGCTAATTTGTCGGAGATGACCAGTCTTGGACTGAACGTACCTCCAGGCTTTACCATCACCACCGAGTACTGCATGAACTATCAAAACGGCCACCGTCATGTCGCTGGCTTCATGGACACGGTAAAGAAGGCAGTCAAACAGGTGGAAAAAAAACAGGGCAAGACTTTTGGAGACGCCGCCAATCCCCTGCTCTTCTCCGTCCGTTCCGGTGCCAGAGCCTCCATGCCGGGAATGATGGACACGGTGCTCAACCTCGGCCTCAATGATCTGACCGTGCAAGGTCTCATCTCGCAAACCAAGAACGAGCGGTTCGCCTACGATGCTTACCGCCGTTTTTTAAATATGTACAGTAATGTGGTTTTGGGTGTTGATCACGAGCACTTTGAGGCCAAGTTTACCGAATACAAAGATAAGAAGCGTTATGCAAGCGATCTGGACATGACGACTGCCGATTTGCAGCAGCTGGTCGTGATGTATAAAAAGCTGGTCCAGGAGCGTACTGGTACCAAATTTCCAGAGGATCCCTGGAAACAACTATTGGGGGCTATCAGCGCCGTGTTTGATTCCTGGAATAACAAGCGGGCAGCTTCCTACCGTCGGATCAACCGCATTCCCGACGACTGGGGAACAGCCGTAAACGTGCAGTCGATGGTGTTCGGCAACATGGGCCAGGACAGTGGCACCGGAGTAGCCTTTACCAGAAATCCCTCAACCGGAGAGAAGGGATACTTCGGTGAATATCTGATGGATGCCCAGGGAGAGGATGTGGTAGCCGGTATTCGCACTCCCCACCCCATCGCCGAGCTAGCCAAAGAGAATCCCAAGGCATATCGTGAACTTACCGGTGTTTTTAAAAAGCTGGAGCGGCACTACCGCGACATGCAGGACATCGAATTTACCATCGAAAAAGGCCGTCTGTTCATCCTCCAAACCAGAAATGGCAAGCGCACCGGTCGGGCCGCTATCCGCATAGCTGTGGATATGGTCAAGGAAGCCCTGATTGACCGTGACACTGCCGTGTTGCGCGTTGACCCGCGCTCGCTCGAGCCGATGCTTCATCCGGATCTGGACCCGAAGGCTAAAATGAAGGTTTTGACAAAGGGTTTGCCGGCATCGCCCGGCGCCGCCTGCGGCAAGGTGGTGTTCAGCGCCGAGGAGGCGGTACATGCTCTGCGAAGTAACGAAAAAGTTATTCTTGTCCGTCACGAAACTTCCCCGGAAGATATTGAAGGTATGCACTCCGCCGTTGGTATTCTCACCTCCACCGGTGGCATGACTTCTCACGCCGCCGTGGTGGCCCGTGGTATGGGCAAGTGCTGCGTTTCCGGAGCCGGAGAGGTGAAGATCAAATACCAGGCCGGTGAATTTAAAGTTGGCGCCACGATCGTTCGTCGCGGTGACGTCATTACCCTTTCTGGAAATACCGGCGAAGTCATTTTGGGTGCTGTCAAAACAATACCTCCGCAAATGGATGACTATTTCGAGGAGCTGCTTAGCTGGGCAGACAAACGCCGAAAGATAAAAGTCCGCACCAACGCCGAGACGCCGCTTGATTGTCGAAATGGACGAATCTTCGGCGCTGAGGGTATTGGACTGTGCCGCACCGAGCACATGTTCTTCGACAAGGAGCGCATTCTTCACGTCCGCGAGATGATCTTGTCCGACACCAACGAGCAGCGCATCAAGGCTATCGACAAGCTCCTTCCCTATCAAAAGAAGGACTTCAAGCAGATCTTCGAAATTATGGATGGTTATCCCGTTACCATCCGCTTGCTAGATCCGCCCCTGCACGAATTTGTGCCGCATGAAGAAGCGGAAATCAAGGCTGTGGCCGAAGAATTGGGGATGAGCGCCGAGGATGTCCACGCGAAGATCAAAGGTCTACACGAAGTGAATCCCATGCTGGGCCATAGGGGCTGCAGATTGGGGATCAGTTATCCGGAGCTCACCATCATGCAGGTCAAAGCCATTATTTCCGCCGCCCTGGAGGTACAGAAGGAGGGTAAAAAGGTTATTCCGGAAATCATGGTTCCTCTGGTGTCGATATCCGAAGAATTCAGTAACCTGGAAAAAAAGATCAGAAAATTCGCCGATGAAATGATCCGCGGCAGCGGTCAAAAGCTTCAGTATCAAGTCGGAACGATGATCGAGGTTCCGCGCGCTTGCGTGGTGGCTGACAAAATTGCGCAGAAGGCCGAGTTCTTCTCTTTCGGTACCAATGACCTCACCCAAATGACTTTTGGCTTTTCCCGCGATGACGCCGGAAAGTTTTTGGGAACGTATCAGGAAAAAGGCATTATCAATGATGACCCCTTCGCGGTGGTCGATCAGGAGGGAGTCGGCGCGCTGATGAAGATGGCGGTGGAAAAGGGCCGCTCCGTCCGCAAGAATTTAAAGGTCGGCATCTGTGGCGAGCACGGAGGCGAGCCCAGCTCGGTCCAATTTTGCATTGATATTGGTTTTGATTACGTTTCCTGTTCGCCCTTTCGGGTTCCCATCGCTCGACTGACCGCCGCCCAGGCGGTGCTGAGAAAGAAATAAGCCGATTTATATGAAAAAAATAGTTTTACTTCTCTCCCTCGCTCTGCTCGCGGGCTGTAGCGGAGATCCCTCAAACACGTCAAAGGCGCCCTACTCCAGCAGCATTCTCAACGCTGACGAGTGCGAGTTGCTGCCGGAAAAATCCAGAAATGATTGCTTGATGAAACAAGCTTTGGAAAACTCAAGTGTCGGCCTTTGCAAGCGACTGAGTGTTGAATCGGAGCAGCGCACCTGCTTACTCCAGCTTGAGGCCAGAAAGTAGTGTTCATCGGAGTGGGTGTTGTGTTTTCGCAGCGAGGACATGTGCAAAATAGACTACCGGAAAGAAAAAACGGCACGGAGCTTTCCGCAGCAAGAAAACACAACACCCACTCCGATGAAAAGCTTCCCATAGTGCTTTATCAGCACTTCCCACCAGGCGCCAGTATCTGGCTATACCTGATTGAGCCGCCCGGGTTCTTTTGGATGCCTTCGACCTGAACCTGGCCTTTATAGGCGCAGCGAAGGGCTACCTTCCAGTCGGCTGCGTTGAGCAGCCGGTAGAAGCGGCCAGAACTGTTGAGGAATGGGTTTCCCTGCTCATTCAAAACAATTTTTCCCGAGAAAGTTTGGACAGTCGGAGTCGTCTGGACAGCCGAAGCGTGCTGAGCTGTCAGTGGCTCTAGCGCCAAAATGCCGCTTTTGGAAACGGAAATTCCCACCATAATCTTCCGGTATTCGCGCGAGTAGACCGGCCTGCCCGTCAATTCAACCATGTGATCGTTCAAGGCCATCACCTCCCTCCAGTCGCCGCGGGAATAAACCCGGTAATTTTGTTTCCATCCGGCCATAATGAACACCCCACCGTCCTGGTGATCGTAAACCAGTTTACCCTTGACGATCACTTTGCCGTTTTGAAACTTTACTGGTTCTTCTGGCCGCTCAACCGGCAAAAATGGCTCTCGTGGTTCTTCCCGTTCAATCGCGCTGCCGTGAGTAGGCTCTGGACCACTCGATTCTCCGGCGCTGCCATGAAGCCCCTCCGGCTGGTCATATTGAACAGGTAGCAGTTCCTGGACTCCACCCGTCGGAGACGAAGAGCCATGATTCTTCAAAAGTGAATCATAAAGGCGCTCGTATTGTCGAAAGACACTCATGCCGGCAGCGTCTCGAGCTGGCAGAGCAAACATCAAAAGAGATACTGCGCAAAGGGTACAAAGGAACTTCTTCATTTTCTGATGCATTTTTATTTTAATTCTATTCAGTATAGCGCAATTTCGCTGTCTGTGGAACTTGACTTTTGATTACAAAAACTCTATAATAATCAGAACCATTTCATTCTCCAAGTACATGTTGCCTCTTCCTTCGGAATCAGATCATTCCTTGCCAACAAGTGCCAGGCCAAAGAAGTTCTTCTTGCTGGCCGCGCTCATTCTGTCACCCGGAGTTGTGGCGGCACTGCTGCTGGGAACACAGGTATTTGAGGCCAGTATTCTTTCCGGCTCTGAACTCCTTAAAGAACAAATCTCCGTTCACCAGCAACTTCTGGTGCAGGAAAAGAACCAAATTGTTCTGAAGGTACCTGGGATTCTGGAAGAGCCTATAGCGCTCTCCGACCTCGGCTTAGAAGTGAAGCCGTCACGCAACCCGATCTTGTCTCCTCAGCGTTTGTTCAAAGCAGCTGCCGATCTTGACAATCCCATTATTGATGCCGACCTGCGTCTTGATCGGTCCCAGTGGGAGCAATTCGTCACAGAGCTAAAAACAAAGGTCTCCAAATCGCCTCAGCAGGCGCAAGTATTCTGGGATCAAGGCTGGCAGTTCAACGCGGCCGAGAATGGGCGAGTCTTAAGCGAGAGAAACATCACGAGCGCCCTGACCCGATTGGTCAGCAGCATTGAGCAGCGACAAGAAGACCTAGCATTGAAAGTTCGCACCACCAGCATACCCCCTCAAGATGACGGGAAAAAGGAACTCTTCCAGAGCATCCAATCCACCGTTCGTGACCCCATCCTTGTTTCTTACGAAGGCGGCGAAAAAGTTCTTGATCTCAATTCCGACCCGAATTTTCTTTACCTCTCCGAAACTCGATTCGAACTTAATCGTGACACTCTTCAGGCTTGGGCAAGCGACCTCGCCAAAAGCCTGTACCGTGAGCCCAGTATGGTCACGATCACCGGCAATGAGGAAATCCGACCGGGAGTATTTAGGGCTTTGACCGAAGGTGAATTTAAAGAGGGACAGAAGGTTGATGAAGAACGGCTTGTGAATGACATTCTTGCAGCTCTGGAGACTAATCCTACTCAGTCAGACCGAGCGATACGGCTGGAGCTTCAGGAGATTCCGGTGCGAGTGTTTTCTCAGGCGGAAAATCTCGAATACGACCTGATCAGTGTCGGCTATTCTGAATACTCCACAGGAAATGACCGCAAGCGGGTCCACAATGTCACCACTGGCATCAACCGTCTCAATAGCCTGCTGGTGAAGTCAGATCAAAAATTATCGTTCAATAAACTGGTTGGACCCATCAACAATGACTTTGTTGATGGATATGGAATTTTTGGAACCCTGGCAAAGCCCATTTTGGGCGGAGGCATCTGCCAGGTTTCAACGACCTTTTACCGCGGCATTTTAAATCTGGGCGTTCCCGTCAAGCAGAGACAAAACCACAGTTGGGATCTCAGCTATTACCAATCAGGCGGCTACGGTTTGGACGCTACTATCTTTCCCGGCGTACTCGACGTGCTGGCGGAAAATGATCTCAAGAGTGATGTCTTTATCCGCAGCTATGTTCGGCCCGACACCGAGGAAGCCTTTATCCTCTTCTACGGCAAGTCCGACGGACGCCAGGTTGTGCTGAAGCCTCGCGAAGATTACAAGCCAAAGAGAGGCCCAAAGACTCTCATTTGGGACCAGACGGTCGTCTATGAGGATGGCAGTGAAGATGTCCGCAAAATTGTCAGCAAGTACAACAAATAACCAGGGTCGATTTTTTGGCGGAAGTGTGCGACAATCGCCGGGCTTTGCCGCCTTTTTGTGGAAGTCCATTCACTCCAGTCTGTTCTGTCGAAACTTGGCAAGTGGCTTACGGATTCAGAAAAGCCGCTGTTGGTCGTTTGTGGCGCCACGGGAAGCGGAAAGAGCGATCTGGCGGTTGACCTTGCTCAGCAGTTTGGCGGAGAGGTCATCAATGCTGATTCTCGCCAGATATACCAGGAAATTTACATCGGAAACGCTTTGACGACACGAGAGCAGCAGCGAGGGGTGCCACATCACCTGCTGAGCTACAGCCCCCTCCAGCAGACGCTGTCGGTGTCCGAATATAAAGGACTCGCGGAAGGCATGATTGATGAGCTGCAAGGCCGCAGGTCGCTGCCGATTTTGTGTGGAGGGTCGGTGATGTGGATCGACGCGGTGGTCGACAACTATGTGATTCCCCAGGTCCCGCCAAATTCAGAGCTGAGAGACAGGCTCGGTCTGCTCTCGATTGACGAACTCCTTGGTCAGCTCGAGCAGCGCGACCCCGCTTCCCACGAGCAGCTGAAGAACTGCTCGAATCGACGCTACATTATCCGCGCTTTGGAGATTTTTGAGCAAACCGGCAAGCCGAAGTCTGAGCTGGCCAAAAGGGGCAAAAGAAAATATGAAGTGTTCAAGGTGGCGCCCCACTGGGAGCGCCAGCAACTGTACGACCGAATCAACCGGAGGGCGGAAGAGCAGGTTCGCGCCGGTTTGGTTGAGGAAGTTCAAGGGATTATTGATCGTCATGCCGGTGCTGATCCCCATCAGCTGCTCACGCTCAATTGGCCTTCTCTCAGTTCAATCGGCTGCAAGGAAGTGATCCCCTTCTTACTGGGTCAACAGCCGAATGACGCAATGCTGGAGCATGTGAAGCAGGCGAACCGCAACTATGCCAAGCGCCAGCTCAGCTGGCTCCGCCGCGATCCGGAAATTCATTGGGTTGCAATGCCGCCTGCCTCAGCATAAAATAAGTCGGCTTTACGGCGCCATCGCCTGCCTGCCGGCAGGCAGGTTGCGCAATGAATGCCCCTTTACATCACGGCGCCATCGTCTAGTGGTTAGGACGCCAGGTTTTCATCCTGGAAACCGGAGTTCGATTCTCCGTGGCGCTACCAACTCTTCCACCCATGATCCTGACAACTGTCCCCATTCAGGAAAAGAGCTTTCAGTTAGTTCAGCGCCAGCTCAGGCGCAGTCTGGAAGGTGTGGATGCCTACGAGATCTGGCTGGATGCTTTGTCGAAGAAGGATCAAACTCCGGAGAGAATTTTTGGATATTGTAGTAACTGGAAATCTTTGACCAAGGCAAAACTTGTCCTGGTTTGTAAGGATGTCCGCGAAAGCGGAAAGTACGTGGGCACTCAGCATGACAAGGCGGTACTTCTTCTCGCTGCCGCAGAAGCAGGAGTGGATTTTGTCGACATCGGCCTTCACGCCGGCCCGAAGAGTATCAAGACCCTTGTCAGGGGCAGGGGCAAGGCACGTCTTATCCTCTCTTGGCATGATTTTAAGGGCACGCCGTCATCCGCAGTGCTGAAGGCGAAGGTTGAACAAATGGTTATACTTGGCGCCGACGTGGTCAAGGTCGCCACCACCGTCAACAGCTCAAAGGATCTGGAGCGACTGGTTCAACTGGCCTTGCGGATGAAGCAGCGGCGACAGCCTCACATTGTCCTGGGCATGGGGCCGCTGGGAATTCTGACAAGAATTTTTGCGGATTGGCTGGGCAATGAGCTGAACTTTGTGAGTCTGAATGCTCAGACTGCCCCGGGGCAGCTGTCGCTGGCGGAGATGAAGAACTTTCAAACACTTTTTTCCCTCAGGCCATGACTGTCATTCGTCTCAACAAGTACCTTTCACAATCAGGCCATTGTTCACGTCGTGCCGCGGACGAGCTGATTCAGAAAAAAAAAGTATTGATCAACGGCATTCCCAGTTCTGAATTGGGGATAAAAATTGATCCTGAGAAAGATGAAATTCGGATAAAGCAAGGTCCGATCATCACCCGCCCGAAGACTGCCCTGTTGCTGATGCTGAACAAGCCCAAGGGTTATGTGTGTACCAAATCGGACGTGCACGCGGACAAATTGGTGTACGAACTTCTGCCGGCGCAGTACCAGTCGCTTTTCTCGATCGGGCGTTTGGATAAAGACTCGGAAGGGTTGCTGCTCTTTACCAACGATGGGGAGTTGGCGAACAGCATGGCACACCCCCGCGCGAAAAAGGAGAAAATATACCAGGCGACGATCAAGGGCCGTCTGAGGGAATCAGATATCAGGAAGATTTCCACCGGCCTGCGAATGATGGAGTACAAGGCTCTGCCGGCTCGGGCCAGGGAACTTTCCTATGACGCGGAAAAGCAGCGCTCGGTGGTAGAGGTGGCGCTTACGGAAGGGAAGAAGCGGCAGGTTCGTGAAATGTTTCTCGCGCTCAAGCATCCGGTTAAAAAGTTGATCCGAATTAGCTTTGGACCCTACCGGCTCGGGAACCTGGAGCTTGGCCAGTGGAGACTGGTAAAAATTGTCGAAGAAAAGATTTGATAGCGTACCCCTATGACCATTGGCATCGACTGCAGACTGTATGGACTGCGACACGGCGGCATCGGCCGCTACCTGGCTGAGCTGGTCGGGAATCTGTCGCTGCTTGATCAGAGCAATCACTACATCCTTTACTTCAACGAGCCGGAGTTCTCCCAGTTCAGCGTTCCGAACGGACACTGGCAGAAGAAGCTGGTGAATATCCCCCACTACTCTCTGGATGAGCAGACTCGCTTCTGTCACTTCCTGAACCGAGAGCCGGTCGATCTGATCCACTTCCCTCACTTTAACGCGCCAATATGGTACCGTCGTCCGTTTGTGGTCACCATCCACGACCTGACTCTTCACCTCTTTCCCCATAAATCCTATGTTCCGAAGTGGACGCTAAAAAAGATGATCCACGTTTTCGCTTATCGCCTGATCACCCGGATGGTGACTCGGCATGCCAAAAAGGTAATTGCGGTTTCTCAGAGTACGAAGTCAGACCTGCAGCATCAGCTGAGATTGGATCCCGAGAAGATCATCGTCGTGTACGAAGGCGCGCCTGAGCATTTTCAAAGGTCATCAGACAGTGAAATTCAGAGCGTGCTGAAGAAGTTTTCCATCGGAAAACCATACCTCCTCTACACCGGTGTTTGGAGGTCGCATAAAAATCTTCTCAATCTCATTCAAGCCTTTGTCAAGGTTCGCGCAAGCGGGAGGGACATCCAGCTCGTTCTCGCTGGAAAAAAAGATCCGTCCTGCCCGGAGGTCCCCTGCCTGATATCCCGACTGAAATTGGAGTCAGACGTCATCCTGACCGGATTTGTAGAAGATGCTGAACTTGTGGCTCTGTACTCGGGCACCTCTGCCTTTGTCTTTCCCTCGTTGTACGAGGGTTTCGGGTTGCCTCCTCTGGAGGCGATGAAGCTGGGAGTGCCGGTGCTCTGCTCCAACCGCTCGTCTCTTCCGGAGGTTTGCGCTGACGCGGCCCTGTACTTTGACCCAAGCCGGCCCGAAGACATTGCTGCCAAAATCACCCAGCTTCTCGGTGATCCCCAACTGGCTGAGCAGCTCACACAAAGAGGCACGCAAAATCTGACGCGCTTCTCCTGGAAGGGCATGGCAGGTCAAATACTTGACTTGTACAATAAAGTTATATAATATGTTTACCCTGCCAAATGAAAAGAAGGGCCTACCCCTCATGCAATGAACAGGTAGACCCCTCTGGTGTGTCGATGGAAGATATCTCTGACTACGACTTAAAAAATTTCGTAGTACTTCGTATCCATCGACCTGTCTTCTCTTGGCGTCGAGATGACGTTCCACTCATGCGTCGCCCTCTTAGGGGCGCACGAGTTGCGCTCTTCACTGTTCTTTCGTGCTTCTTTCGAGGTCACGCCCTCGTCCCTCCATCACCCCGCAAAGGATGAAAACGTGCAGAGCCTTCTGGCGAACCGGAAAGATGCATCAAAGGGATTTGTCGAGGCTCATTGCCGTGAGCCTGTCTCCGCTGAGCGGAGAGGTCGAAAAGTGAGGAGCTGATGGACTGTAATCTATGGAACAGCGCATCAGGCCGTCACTTTTTGCGTACTTGATCATTTCAAGGTTCATATTATAATATCATTTCTGAACGTATCTGTCAACAATAAAACAAGCCTTACGTACAGGAAAGGTGTTTCATTTTCTTGCTGCGGAACTCGACCTGTGCGGAATTCAGTGCCTCACGATAGCAATACATGATTTGTCCACTTTTAGCGGCTCAATCCTCAGACAGTCCTCGCTGCGAAAAGAAACCACCCTCCCTGTACTTATAGTCCTAGTTCACCTCTGCTGAGATTTCTTGGATGTTTTCTTTTGAATCCACTGCCAATTGCTCTGCTGGCAATTTTCCTCACCAGATCAGCATCAAGTCCCGCTAGCTCAGGCAGCTGTTCAAGCTGGGCCGGTGAACCGTTCAGGTCTATCCCATGTTTTTGAAGTTCCTGAATGATGCGATCCACGACCGGATACGTCGCGCCCATCTGCGCTTCATCACCGCCGTCCTGAACCCCGAGGCCATCGGTGGGCGCAGCCGCGATCACATCCTCCGGCACTCCCAGATGTCTGGCCAGTTGAATCAGCTCACTCCCCTTCCATAATTCCTGGATCATGCCGAAGTCGCCGACGTCGCCGTGCAGGGTCCAAAACCCCATCCAGTATTCCGAACAGTTGTCGGTCGACAGCACCAGGCCATTGACCAGGTTGGCAACGTAGTAGGTCCCAAGAGACATTCTCAGTCGGGCTTTTACATTGCCCTGGGCGGTACGGTAGCGTTGGTCCGGTGGATGTTCACGATCTTGACTCAGCGCATTCGCAACTGGTTTCAGAATGTTCTTTTCAAGCAGTTCAAATATTCCGGTCAGATCCACCTCCAGCAGCTCGGCGCCAAAATGCCGGATAACCTTCTTGCCGAGAACGGCATGCTCCGGATCTGACTGACAGGGAAGAATAAGGCCCAGGCTGCTCAGGCTGTAGCCGACTGCTCTAGCCTTCTCCACCGCCAGTTGAGACAAAGCTAGGGTGACGGAGCTGTCTAGACCGCCGGACACGCCGGTGACGGTATGGTGAATACCATATTCCTGGCAATAGCTCAGCAAGGCCGCAGAGGCGCTTGCTGTCACGACTTCGATTTGTTGCTGGCTGAGGATCATCAGTTACCATATAAGTGCTCACGGAGTATAAAGCTCCGCACCGCTTGATCAAGTCCGGTGAGTTGTCCGGAGCGGACGTCCGTGCTCGATCCTGTAATTTCGGCGTGATCTATCACCCGGTGGTGCTTTGGGAGCGTGCTTTCATCCGGACACAGAGCTCTGGGCACGACCAGAATGCTAGCCTGATCTATCAACTCCTTTCCTCTAAACCATTCCTTCGAAATTTTTTCATACTGGTCTCCGCCGACAACCAAGAGATTCTTCTTGCCCGGCAATTTTGCCACCAGTTCCTGCCACAGCTCATACCAGCGAATTGCTTGCCGCTCTTCCAGGTCAAACCAGCCGAGCAAAACTTTATCATTCCATCCCGCCTGCTCGTGCCAAAGCCGCGCCATCCGTTTGCGCTGCTCGTCGCTGGATTGGAAGTCCTTGTAGGCAAGCCTGCCGGCCGGAAACGCGACGACTGCATCAACCTGCCCGCTGTTCAAAATCGCATCAATGATCTGGCGATGAGCCAGAGTGGGCGGGTCGGCGGAAAAACCAAACCAGCCGATTCGCAGTGTATCCTTCAGTTTTTTGAGCAAAGCTTCGTCTACCACGTTCAGGTAAGTATGTGGCTTTGAGTATAGCAAAAAGGCAGGCCATTGGCCTGCCTTTTTTTAGAAGCTCTTAAAAAATCCATTAAGCCGTACCGCCCGGCACTGCCGCGTTGAGCAGCAGGTTGACAAGAACGAAAGAAAGAAGGATAACGACGATACCGATGGCGGCATACATCAAAACCTTCTTTCCGGTCTCGGCTCCGGACTCATTGACTCCGGCCGTCACGTACATGAAGCCTCCGTAAATGACGATGGCGATGGCAAGAATGCCCAGGAAGCCAAGGAAGTAGTTGATGATGGTGCGGACGAGATTGATAAAACTGGTTTCACCGCCGGTAGCCCTGGAAATTTCATCGGGGATAATATTCCGATCAACCCCAAACGAACCCTGTGCCAAGGCGTCGACGGGTAGATGAGGCAGGACAAACAACCCAAGTGCCAGGAGTGACCCCATGATGGCCAGGGATTTGAGACATTTACTCATTCTTGAAAATGTTAAGGAAAGTGCAAATTTACTTCAGTGTAAGAAAAAGCGGACAGAGTCGCAAGGTTCAAAGTTGAACAGCGATTGACAGTGGATGGTCACAATATTAGAACATCTTTTGTATGTGAGCCTTTTCACTTGTCGCTGAGCCCCTCCAGTCGATGAAGCGCTCGATGATTTCAGCCGGCTTCACCACATCATGACGGTCGAGACGATCCGCCGTCTTGGCTTGAGCCAGGGAAAAATTTCCAATTGAGCCTCTCCTCAGCGCTGTCATCACCGCACCGCAGTTCAGCTTCTGACCCAGCTCGTGGACGAGCGAACGAATGTAGGTGCCGGAGGAGCAGCGCACCCTGAGTTTGCACAGAGGTGGATTGTAGTCGACCAGCTCAAGCTCGTGGATCTCTACTTGCCGCTTGCCCAGGTCGAAGCTTTCCCCCGCTCTGGCGAGTTCATAGGCGCGTTTGCCTCGGTAGTGAATGGCGGAAAACGCCGGCTGGATTTGCAGCTGAGATCCAAGAAAAGTTTTCAGACAGGTTTCAAGCGCGAAGCGATCCGGAAGCAACTTTCCGGTCGCGGTCACCGCACCGGTGGCATCATAGCTGTCGGAGATTTTTCCAAACTCCAGTTCGACTTCGTAGCTTTTGTCCGGCGCCGGAAAGTACCTGATCAGCTTGGTGGCTCGATTTAAAAAAAACACCATCAGTCCGCTGGCCAGCGGGTCCAGCGTTCCCAGGTATCCCAACGACTTGATCTGAAACTTCTTCTTGATCTGCGTCAGCAGTGCCGATGAGCTGATTCCGCTGGGCTTGTCCACGAGGAGCACTCCATCCATGCTAAAGTTTTACGGGCACGGAGGGCTGGAGTTCCACGGGCGTGCTCAGACCGGCCTGGTCGTTGAGCGATCGGTGACTATTCTCATGAACTGGGACTGGGACGGATCTTTTGATGCTCGCTCCCAGGCTCCGCAATTTTTCGTCCAGATGTTCATAGCCGCGATCAATGTAATTGATACTGGTGATTTCGCTAAGGCCCTTGGCCATAAGCGCGGCCACCAGCATGCCGGCACCGGCGCGAATGTCGCAGGAGGCGATGGAAGCCGCCCGCAGCGGCGTCGGCCCGATGATGATGGCCTGGTGAGGGTTGAGGAATTCAAATTTGGCTCCCATTTTTTCCAGCTCGAACAAATAATTCAGCCGGCCCTCGAACAAGGTTTCAAACACTTTGGAAACGCCGTGAGCTTGGGTCATCATCACCATGAATGGCGACTGCAGATCGGTGGGGAATTTGGGAAAGATACCGGTGTCGAGCTTGGCGATGGGGTCAAGCCTCTTCACTCCGCGCACACGCACGCTCTGCTTGTCAAAGTCGAGGATGACTCCCGCCTCGCTCAGCTTTTGCCAGAGCGCGTCCAGGTCATGTTGTTCCATGTCTTCGATGGTCACGTCGCCCTGCGTGGCGGCGGCGGCAATGGCCAGGGTGCCAACCTCCAAATAGTCGGGACGAATCCGATGCTCGGCGCCGACCAGTGGCGAGCCGCCGTAGACCGTGAGGATGTGCGAACCGATTCCTTCAATCCGCACTCCGGCGGAACTCAAAAACCGGCACAAATCTTGCACGTGAGGCTCTTGCGCCGCCAGACGAATTTCTGTAATGCCTTTGAGGCCGGCGGCCAGCATGATCAGGTTTTCGCTGGCGGTGACGGAAATTTCTTTCAGGACAACCTTGCCGGAGCTGGCGTCTTCTCCATTCATTTCCAGCATTTCATCAGCCTCCGAAACTTTTACACCTAAGGCGCGAAAAGCATCCAGATGAGTGTCGATCGGGCGCTTACCCAGCACGCAGCCGCCCGGGTATCCGATGCGGATGTGCCCGGCTCGAGCCAGCAGCGGGCCGATTAAGAGAATAGAAGCCCGCATGGTTTTGACCATATCCAGCGGGATGTCCGTCGTTCTGATTTCCGGAGTGCGGATACGCAGGGTGTTTCCGGAAAAGCTGTACTGGCTGCCCAAAAATTCCATGATGTTCAGCAGGGTGCGAATGTCGCCGATGTCAGGCACGTTCTCCAGAACAAACTCCCGGTCGCTCAGCAGGGCGGCGGCGATGATGGGCAGAGCGGCATTTTTGGAGCCGGAGGCGCGAACTCTTCCTTTGAGCGGCCTTCCTCCATCAACAAGAAATTTCATGTCAGCAGGTTTACAGATCGACCAAGTGGCCGACCTGGTCGTAGACCAGGACTTCATTTTGTAGTAAAATGCCCTTTTTATCAAGGACTTCTTGCCTTACTTTTCGCGCCAGACTCAACACATCGGTGGCAGTGGCGCTGCCGTCATTCATCAGGAAGTTAGCGTGCTTTTCAGAAATAAAGGCTCCGCCCAATCGCAGTCCCTTTAGCCCGCACTCGTCGATCAGCCGACCTGCCACAAGACCGTTTTTGGGGTCAGGGTTTTTGAAAAAAGACCCGCAAGAGCTCCCCTTGGGCTGCTTGGCCACTCGGCTGAGCAGCAGCTCGTCGGAATTCGTTGGAGATTCCTTTGGCACGCGAAGGCGAACCGACCAGACCAGCCAGTACTCATCTTTGATGCGGCTACCGCGATAGCGAAAGTCACATTCGCTTGCGGGAAGTTCCCGAAAATTTTCTCCATCAAAAACTTTTACTGTCTCCACCAGCTCGCCAAATTCCTGAATCGGAATGCCGATATTTCCACGAACGGCCGCCCCAACTGTTCCGGGAATGCCGATGAAGTTGTTGAGGCCGGAAATCACTCTCTTTTTGCAGTCCACGATCAGCCTGGAAAGAATTTTCCCGCACTCAGCCGTCACCAGCACTGTCGTTCCATCAGCCGGTTCTGGAAAAACAGTGTTGTCGTTCATCAGGCGAACGACCAGGCCGCGAATCCCCTCATCGGGGATGATCATATTACTCCCCTGGCCCAGGTAGACGATGGGAATCCTTTGCTCACGGGCAAAGGAAAAGGCTTCGATAAGCTCACCTTCTGTCTCCACTTCGGCAAAGAAGTCGGCAGGGCCGCCAACCTTCATCCAGGTGAGGAGTTTGAGTTCAACCTGTGTTTGAATGTCCAGCCGACCACTTGACATGAGGAAAAATTATATTTCAACTTGACGCCATCCTCGCTCCTGGAGTATAACAAAATATCATTAACAAGGGGGAACATGAATACATTTTTCAAGCTCGTTCTGGCTTCCGTGCTTGTCCTGGCGGTTATTTTTACCGTTGGCCTTCGCAGTTTTCACTTTGGCAGCGACGACCGAGGTCGCGTTTACTTCTCGATTGAGGA
Organism: bacterium; assembly: GCA_030699855.1. Classification (GTDB taxonomy): domain Bacteria; phylum Patescibacteriota; class Gracilibacteria; order JAUYGZ01; family JAUYGZ01; genus JAUYKR01. The sequence goes on along the minus strand of JAUYKR010000121.1, from coordinate 101 downwards.
GGTGCACAACAACGCCAAGGCCGTTTCCAACGCCATTTCCGCCCGATACAAGGCTCCGGATGGAGGATGGTGGATGCCGTTTGAGATGTATGAGGCGATAC
>JAUYKR010000047.1 GCA_030699855.1 bacterium | reverse complement strand
TTTTTTGATTCCCCGTCCCCACTCCATACGTCTACCACGTCACAGATCATTCCGTTCGATGATGTTCGAACACGCCTTCAGGCCGAACTTGGACTGGCAGATAGCGGTGGCAATAAGATAGAAAAGATAAAAAAAATTGCCGGAACTCTGAGTGAAATATTTGGTCGTGGCAACAGTCAGCACTTAGATGAAGCCGAAATAAGCAGTAGGGCAACTACATCTGTCGACCACTACACCTCGATCATTCTGAGTCGCTGTGGTGATAGGGTATGCGCTTTGCGAGAATTACGAAAATTGAGAACACAGTTGAGCAACTCTGAACTCAAATCATTGAGGAAAATGCTTTCCAGACACCATTCACTCATGAACACGAGACCGTCCAAAAACAGTTGACAGAAACACACAAGCCCACTACATTTCAATGGATCTGAATTTCTTAAGCCCCGCCCCGACCTATGCTGATGATCCGATTGAGCCGAACGGGACGCAATAACTTACCGGCCTATTCCCTGGTGGTTACGGAAAAGACCAATCCTGCCAAAGGAGGGAATTTTTTGGAGAAGGTCGGCTACTTCGACACCCTGCAAAAGGACGCCAAACTTCAGTTTGAAAAGGATCGGGTACTTCACTGGATATCTAAGGGTGCTCGGCCGTCGGAGACCGTGGCCCGGCTGCTGCGCCAGCAGGGCGTGGAGGGCATGGAGAAGTTCGTGGATGTGAATAAGAAATACCAAAAGAAATCGAAGAAAGACCAGCCCGAACAGGCCGAAGCGAAGCCGGAGGCCGCCGTTGCGCCAGCCGAGCCGAAGAAAGAAGAAGCCGCCGTTGCGCCGGCTGAGCCGAAGAAGGAAGAAGCCGCCGTTGCGCCAGCCGAGCCGAAGAAGGAAGAAGCCGCCGTTGCGCCGGCTGATAAGCCGGAGGACGCCGCTGTAGTAGCGGCCGATAAGCCTGAGACTGAGACTAAACCTGAACCTGAGGCCGATACCCCCGCTGCAGAAGCCGCGAATGGTTAATCCTTGGCCATTCACTTTTTACTTTTACCCATGTCGGACACGCACACGGATCAACAGTTTCTGGAATTGATCATCCGCCTGATCGTCACCTTTCCCGATCAGGTCGTTATTACCCGCAGCATCGACGAAATGGGGGTACTGCTGACTTTGAAGGTGGGCAAGGACGATATGGGGCGAGTGATCGGCAAGGAAGGGCAGACGGCCAAGGCCATCCGCACGCTGCTGCGCAGCATTGGCGCCCGCAATAATTTGTCCGTGAATCTGAAAATCCTGGAGCCGGAAGGCGGTGAAAACGCCACGGGCGGAGATTTGCCTCTTTAAAGGGTCACAAACCATGCTGATCGCTCAGTTTAACGATGGAGTGCTAAATACGATCGAGGGCTATGATTTGCCGACCGTCATCATGGACACCATCGCCTGGGCCATTATCATCGCCGCCGTTCTTTGCATCGTCTTCATTTTCGTCGGCGGTATTTCCTTTATTTTATCCGGAGGCCAGGACGACAAAATCAAGCAAGCGGTGGCTACCATCCGCTATGCCATCGTGGGACTGATCATTACCATCTTTTCGGTCACCCTGGTGAATCTGGTCACCTTTATCTTCAAAGTGCCGTTTGACTTCGTCAGCTACGCGGAAATCCTGGCCAAGGTAAAGAGCCTGAGCCAGATCTTTCAGCCGAAAGACGAACTGTACTACGAGGATTTTAGCGATTTCTAGACTTTTGATAGCGCCTGTCAACGAAACTCTGAAACAAAAGTCCTGTTCCTTCGTTATAGAGTGTGGAAAGAGTCCTACCAGCTGAACATATCGCCCCTCGCCCCGCTTTAGCGGGGTTAATCGTGACTCCGTTGCTTTTGTTTCGTACAAAGATTGCGGAGTCCTGATTGTGTCGTTTGCGTCTGTTCTGGTGCCAGCTGGTGGTACCGGGAGGGCGGAAGCCTTTCAAAAGGACTTGATCCTTGACAACCCAGGAATGATACCTGATTCCAGATGGCCAACAGGGCCATACCAAAGTCTGGAACGCGATCATCTCCGCGGCAGTTTTACTCGTAGACATTCTGCCACGAAAAAATCCAAAAATAGCTACGAAGAAGTACTTCTTTGTCATCCCGACTCAAGTCGGGATCAAGAGAACATTTATTCTCTTTTACCTTTATTATTATGAATTTGCACACCCTACGCAAAGCATTCGCAAGCGTAAGTGCTGCTGTTCTGCTCCTGACCGCGATCATCGTGCCAGGCATGGGCATTTCTACCGCCCAGGCTCAGGCCTGGTACAATCCTTTCTTTGAAGTCGCTCATGACCTGGGAATCACCTCCGGTGATCTCTCCAGTCAAGCATCCGCCACGATGAAGAGAAAGGATTTCGCCATGTTTCTGGTCAACGCCGGTCTGGCCGGTGGATTGATCTTCCCTGAAGATCTTTCCTCCATTCATCCGTTCACGGATGTGCCGACCGCTTACGCGGAATCCGTTGGTACTTTGTACCAACTCGGCGTCATCAAAGGAGTCGGTCCAACAACGTTTGGATCTGAACAGACAACATTCAAGGAACAACAGGCCAAAATGGTGGCCATTCTCCTCGGTCTGGTTGATCCAGAAGAGGAAGGTGACGTGACCGCGACCCGATTTACGGATGTCTCGTCCGACTTCTGGGCTGCCGTGTACATCGGCGCTCTGCTGGATAACGGTTACATCAGCGGAGAAGCTGGTTCCAACACCTTCGGCGTTGGTACCGTTGTCAACAACGCTACCGGAGCCGCTCTGATCATGAAGAGTTTGGAAATTACCGACGCCAGCGGAGAGCTCCTGGATGGAGTTGAAACCGTGGCCGTCGCCCGTGGAGAAGTCGCTGGTACTACAACTACCACCGGTACCACCACAGGAACCACTTCCGGTGGAGGTGGAGGAACCCTGCGCATAACCCTGGCCGCCGACACCCCTGCAACCGCCAATATTCCTATGGATGCAGCCGCTGTCCGCTTTACCAAGGTTACCTTTTCCGCCTCCGGCGGAGATGTGGTCGCCAATAGCGTTACCGTTACCCGAACCGGGCTTGGTAACTCCGTTGACTTCGACGACGTCTGGATGATCGATGCCGACAACGGCCTGCGCGTCTCCCGACAGCGTGGTCTGACCGCTGAAGACATCGCTCTGCTGACGTTTTCCCCCCCTCTCGCTCTGCGCAGCGGAGAGTCCGCAGATATGTTCATCGTGGCTGAACTGGCCGGCACGGCTCAAGCCGGTCGACAGAACGCCTTCGCCATCGCTTCCGCTGATGCTGTCAGCTCCAGTGGAACCGTAACCGGCAGCTTTCCTGTGGTAGGAAACGTCCAGGAAATCGCGAACTACGCCATCGGCGAACTTTCATTCGTCATCAATGGAACCGGCCGCACGATCGACGTGGGAACCTCGGCAGAGGAGATCGGAGAATTCCGACTCGGCGATCAGTCCGACGCCAACAGAAATGCTCTGGTGGTTCAGGCGATCTCTCTGGAGGTGAACGGATCTATCAATGCCTCCGAAGAATTGGCAAATTTTGCCCTCTATCGCGCCGGAACGCGCGTGTCCGAAATCGTCGAACAGGCTGACGGAGACGACATGGTGAACCTCGTGATGTTGCCGACCCAGGACAACACCGGTACGGAAGTACCCGGATACTACCTGGCCGATGGCAATACCCGTGTTTTCACTCTTCGTGCCGATCTGATCGGTGGCTCCGATGGAGACACCATTCAGATCCAACTCAACCGTGGTAGCGACATCAACGCCTACGTGCCCGGTCTGGGCGGATACTCTCCCCGCGTGGTCGCCGCCTTCCTCGGAGCTTCCGTGAACAACGTGCCTTTGAATCAATTCACGGTCAATGCCGGAGACATTACCATTTCCAAGGATCCCTCTAGCGGGTCTGTGGGCTTAGTAGCCGCAGATTCGGATGACTTCCAGGCAATGGTGATGAGAGTGTTTATCAATCAACCGATTGAATTCAAGTCGATTAGTTTTAATGTGAACTACACGACGCCTGCGGGCTTTGCCACCGCAGCAGCTACTCTTACAGCTGTTAACCTTCGCGTCGACAATCACCGTCTGGTGCTGCTCGATGAAGAGGATGCCGCCCGGCTGGAATCCCAGCAGGTGGTCAGCAAGGACGACATGATGCTGGCTGTGGTCAATGGCCGAACCCTGGCCAGTGAGCAGGCCGCTACTGTTGGCGCTGCCGCTAACACGGCAGTTGTTGTCTTCGGCGATGACTTTACGCTGGAGGCTGTCAACAAAACCGTTTTGGTCGCTTATGTGATGGACGTGAACGCCGCCGCTCTGGCCGGTGACACCATCGCCGTTCAATACAACGGCGCTGCCGGTGTCACGGCTGAGTACATCGGCAACAGCGACACGGTCGCTGCCGGTGACATTACCGGTGGTATCGCCACCAGCTCGACCTTTTCGGTCGGCGCGCCTACGCTCACGTTTAACGAAGTGTCCGGTATCCCCGCCAACAACGCGCTGGTAGCCGGTAGCCGTCAGGCTTTGATGGGCGTCTTCAACGTCGATAATAACGACGTCGAAGCCTTGACCATCACCGATATCGTCCTGCAGGATCAGGCCCCAACCGCTGCGGCTCCCGCAGGTCTTGCGCTTTTGGATATGAGCGTGATCAACAACTGTTTCTTCGCCCAGCGAGACGCTCAGGGCGGAGTCGCCATTCGCGGACAGAACTACAACATCGTGTCCGAGGTGGAAGACTTTTCTGACTCCAATGCTGCTGTAGCCCCAACGGCTGCTGCCGCAACAACAGGTCAGGCTACCGCCACGTACGATCAGGTTGCTGTCACCATTCTGCCCAATCAGCAAGCTTCGCTGTACTTCTTCTGCGACGTGGCCACGAGCGCGGTCACGACTCAGTCTCTGCGCCTTGGTATCACGTCCGTGACCGCCGAAGATAGCGACGGAACCGGCGCCACCGAGCTGTTTAACAACGCTCAAATCGCCGCCGGAAATCCAGGCTTCTTGGTGGAACTGAATCTTTCCGCCGGCGGAAACATGGTGGTTTCTACCGATCCTTCCACGACAGACACTGATCTGATCGTAGGAGACGGAAGTTCCAACCAGCAGGAAGTCTGGGTGATCAAGATCTCCGGAGAGGATGATGAACTGCTGCTCAGCGATCTGCGCCTGGTGATTGCCGATCAGACATTTGCTAACCGCATCAACAAGGCTTACTTGTACAAGATGGACGGAAGCAATCTGAGCCTGCTCGATGACTCTTCCGTAACGACTCAGCAAATTGGAACCGCTGCCGGTACTGCTGGTACACCAGCTGCAGCCAATGCTGGTACTACTGGAGGACCTATCGTCGGTGTGTTGTCCTTTTCCATTCCTGCCGCTGTTCGCCTAAAAATTGCTAAAGATAGCAATTCCCGCGTGGTGGTGAAACTGGCCTTCAACGACATCACCCAGGTCGCACAGAACGCCTTGCGTCTGCAGATGCACCTGGATGAAGGGTTCCTGGATGTCAATGCCGAACGCAGCATCGAGGCTACCTCTAACTCCACCGGAGTTGATCTGGTCAAGGGATCTATTGATATTGCTGGAACTCTTGCGACTGTAACTTCCGTTGCCGTCGCTCCAATTGCCGTTCCCGCTGGTGGTGTCGCGCCTTGTAACGCCGTTGTTACCGTCAATTTTAACTGTCAAATAATCTATCAGGTTCCTGTCAATCATGGATTTCGTGTGGGAGAGCGCATTGTGATCGCCGACAGTACTGCTGTCGGTGGCGTCACGGCTCCCTTCCTCGGAGACAGTCCTGAGCTAGCTGACATTACCGCTATTGGTCCAGGCGCCGTTCCTGCCACCAATGACGCTATAACTGTCACTTACCTTGCCGCCGCTTCTGCCGTTGGAGCCGGAGCTGCTCCTCTAGCTACGGATCGTCTCATTCACGGTAATATGATCACCGTAGTAGCTGTTGATCCTACTACCTTGATCGCTCCTGCTAATGTGCTTTCTACAAACACCATCATCACCTTGAGTGGGCCTAGTCACGCCTTTTCGATTGGAGAAGTTATTGCTCCCGTGGTGGCCGCTACTGGTGATACCTATGCCGGAGCCGCCGCCTTGACTGTTTTAGCCGCAACTAATACCACCATCACGGTGGCTACCGCTAACCTTCCTGGAGGAGTTATCGGCGGAGCTGTTGTCGGTGATTACATCCCACGCGTGGGAACCACCGAAATCGCTCTGGCTGACGACTTCTTGCTGTTCAATTCTGTACCGGTGGTCAACACGGTCGATCCCGCTGATCGCGTGCTTGGCTTCGGAGGTACGGAAGAACTGGTCAGAATGTCTGTGGCCGCTCACGCTGCCGGAGATATTTCCTGGAAGCGCGTTACCTTCTCCATTAGCCAAACGGACACGAACGTTAGTGCGTTCGTCCTCCGTGGAGTTGCTGCCAGTGGTAATGTGATCCAGACGCCCACATTGGCCGGCGCTCCAGGTAGTGTTGGAGTTGCAAACACCATCTCTACTTCCGCAGTAGCTCACGCTACGCCGGCAGTTGGCGCACAAGTTTCAACCCCTGCTGCTGCTGCTCTTCAACAATATGTTGTAGGCTCAACGGTACAGGTTGTTCTTACTGCTGGATGTGCTGCAAGTGGAAACATTGTTGGAGATGCCTACGTGGGAACAGTTACTGCCATGGCTGCTGCTCCAACCATAACCATTACGCCAGCCACTGGCCTAACTGTAGCTGGACCTGTAGCTTGTATAGCTAATGAGTTTACGTACTTTCCATTTGTGGGAACTGTTGTAGCCGGTGGCACTGCTGCTGCCCCACAGGGTGGGACGGTTAGTTCCGGTCTCGTAACCATGGTTGTTCCTACCGAGGAAGAAGTTTCTCAGGGAACCACCAAGCGCTACGAACTGTCCGGCACTACCGGTGACCGAGGTGCTCAGGACTTCAACAGTCTATCGACTCAGATCGTCGCCACTGGAGACGCTCTGCCTGCAGCTTTGGCTAACGTTATTTCTGCTGCCGGCGTGGCCGCTCTTCCTGTCGGAAGTCTGGCTATCGACCTGTTGAATGTACCTAGCTCCGCTCTGTTCATCTGGAGCTCTCAACCTAATCCTGCCCAGCACAACGAGACAACCTCTGTTGACTGGCACAACGGGTTCCTGGTTGATAACTTCCCAACTTCCAGCAAGACCATCACCAACTAATTGGAATTTGGTATGATTTTGTAAGTCGTTGAGTGTTCTCTCAAATGTATGGGTGAACAAGCAAAAACCCCCTCCGAGGCCTCGGAGGGGGTTTTTTGTTGGGGGGCTTTTTTGTCATTTCGACCGAAGCGGAGGAATCTCGTTATGACAAAAAAAGAGTCTCTCACTCCTGCCAAGAAGAGGGGATGTCCGCCTCAGGCGGACGGGGAGAGGTCGGTTCCCAGACCTCTCATAAACTATCCCACGGCATGGCGAAATCCAACTCAGAGATCTGTAGACATTTTTGGGTGGGGCACACAACTAATCCCGGTGCAACTTTCAGATGAGGATAAGCCGCTCTAAAGGCGCTCATACCCAGGGTATCCTTTCTGCTTGGCTGGCTGCTCGCCTTAATCTCGATCGGATAATACACCCCGTCTCTTTCCAGAATCAGATCAACTTCCGCACCACTGTAGCGCTTCCAGTGGTACATGCGTGGTGGGGAACTCATGGTAGCCACGCACTTGCGAATTTCCGTAACAACCGCTGTCTCGAACACCGCTCCCCAGAGCGGATGACCCAAAAGGGCAACCGGCGAAGAAACAGCCTGGGCATAACAAGCCAAACCTGTATCGAAGAAATACCCTTTTGGCTTACCACTGATGCGCTTGATAAGGTTACCAGTGAAGGACGGAATTGAAAACCATTGAAAGGTAGCTTCCAACACATGCAACCAGCGCTTTGCCGTTTGCGACGTCAGTCCCAGCTCACGACCCAGCTCGCTGAAATTAACCTCCTGGGCTGTTAAGGCGGCAACCAGACGAACAAAACTCGAAAAGGTGTGAAGATCACTCACGTCCGCGAGAAGCCGCACATCCCTTTCGATATAAGTCCTTAAATAGGCCTGGAAAAAATCCGGAATGCTCTCGAGTGGCAATCTTTGGGCTTCTGGAAACCAACCCCTCCAAAGCTGCTCGGAAGTTGATACCGGAAGAGAAAGCCGCCTTGGCTTACTCTTTATCACCTTTTGGGGGGACTCAATCCACCGCTGCAGCCAGGACTTCTTAGGATAGGCTTCAGCAATTTCCGAGAGAGAAAACCCCTCCAGGTCCAAAAAAACAACCCTGCCCGCCAAACTTTCTGCCATCGTTTTTAGCACACCCCACTGTTGTGAACCGGTGAGGAGGTACTGTCCGGGAGTTCTTTTTTTGTCCACTCGCCGCTTAATCGCGGCAATGACTTCAGGAGCATACTGAACTTCATCTAAGATGAGAGGCGTCTTGTGGTTATTCAGAAAGAGCTCGGGATCCCTCCTGGCATTTTCCACATCCACAACCGGGTCGAAAACGACCATATCGGCTCCTTTCCCAAATTCGTGTCGAAGGAGAGTGCTTTTCCCTACCTGTCGAGCACCCGTAACGGCCACAACGGGGAAGGCCGCCGCTTGCCTCCTCAGTTTTTCGGTGATCGATCTTTTTTTGTACATACTTGAATTTTAGTGATGTTATCACTAAAATTCAAGGCATTTTTTACCAGCTATTCCTTCGTGATCTCTGTCAGCAGATCACTCCCTCAAACCAAGAGTTTTTGTCCCCAAAGCCGGTGCCGAAAATCATCAACGGAAAGAATATCGATCTGATCTGCCGTTTTTCGTGATTGCGGTTCGAGACTGACGATAACCCTCTTCTTAACCCGATGATCTTTAGACAGCTCTCGTAGCCCCCTCAGGTGATGATTTGAGATTCTGGAACTGGCTTTAACCTCTATGGCACAGTCAAAATCATTGATGATAAAATCCACCTCCGTACCGCCAGCTAGTCTCCAATAGCTGATCTCATGGTGATGCTGATGGTAACAACTCTCGGCTAAAAGCTCATGAAAGACCCAGTTTTCAAAAGCCTTTCCGAACAGTTCAGAACCCGACTCTAGGTTTCCTCTTTTCGCCAGATAATTTACGATACCCACATCGGCATGGTAAAACTTCGGGGCAAGAATGACCCTCCTTTTTTGACGCCTGGTATAAGCTGGAACAAAGTGGCCCAGAAGAGTATCCACGAGGATTTGAAAGTAAGCCTTGCTGGCCGTCATGGATACACCGCACTCTCTGGCAATATTGGAATAGTTAATGATTTCGGTATCGGAAAGCGAGGCCGCCCGCAGAAAATCCGAAAAGGTAGGAAGATTTTGTACGAGTCCTTCAGCGGCAATTTCTTCTTTGAGATAGTCATTCACATACGAAAAAATTTCCTCTCGAGGATTGTCGGATAAATAATGGCTGGGAATATAACCGGTATTGAGGAGCCTTACGAGGTCGAACTGCAGTCCGATTTCCTCGGAAACCAACCCAAAAAGCTCGTGCCTAAGCGCCCGACCCCCCAGCAGATTCGCGTGACCTCTTTTGACCTTTCTTGCGCTTGATCCGCAAAGAACGAAGACTGTCGGCGTGTTCTCTATCAGCCAGTGAACCTCGTCGAGGAGAGCTGGGATCTTTTGAACCTCGTCAATGACAACCAACCGCTGTGGATTGGCCAGAAGCCTCTCCCTCAGGAGGTAGGGTCTTTCAAGATACTGAATATACTCGTCCGTTTTCAACAGATTCAGCCAATGCGCCTGAGGGTAGAGACTCTTGAGAAGGGTGCTTTTCCCGCTCTTTCTCGGCCCCCAAAGAAAAAAAGTCTTCTTGGGAACGGCCGGAAGGTGTAATGATCGTTCAAACACTGAAATTGAATTATCATGATAATTCAATTCTATCAATTGAGTTATTATAACGCAAGCTCTCTTTTGTTGCGTCCTGGGTAATTTTTTGCTATTATTATTCTGTAAGAATACATATTTGTATCTTTACGGAATCATAATGCAATTCGTAGAATTTCAACACCTAC
>JAUYKR010000099.1 GCA_030699855.1 bacterium | reverse complement strand
AGGATTTTGCTGCGTACAATAAGGATTTGCTCAAGTCTGAAAATCTGGATGATAAAGGTACGGGGTTTGGTTTGCAGCAAAGGTCTAAAGCCAGCCTAGCCTGTAATGGAGCAATGAATTTACTACTTAGAGCATCAACTGCTAGACATGAAGGCAGGGTCGATCCGCTCTATGTCGAGCTTGCACAAATTCCAGGAATGGATCTATACCTAAGGAATTTTTTGGCATCAGCTATGAATTACCATTTGCAGTCCTATAGAGTTTATAGTGAGTCTGGTAATGCTACATTCCTGCCTGATTGCCGAACAGCACAAAACTTTATGAGGTATATCCTTAATGAATCGCTGATAGGAGCCTATGCTTCTGAAACCTTTGCAAAAATTAATAGTGGAGATATTTGCGAATCGCTTGGCATTCCAAACTTAGTTCACACTGAGCTAGATGTTGCAAGAGTGTTGCTTAATGCAACGTTGTATTTTGATGACACCGTAATACCAATGATTGCAAAAAGTTTAAGGATACTATCTAGTGTAGATAGTGGTGCGAGGTACCAGCGGGGAAGTGAAATACTTGAACTAATCAAAAAAGGTGGGCCTTCAGGCCACCCACTTGTTGCAGCAGTTAATAATACTTCTGACTAGAAACTAAGTTTGCACTTAAAGAGGCCTTGTAAGGCCTCTTTTTGACATCAGTGCTAATTTCTAGATTAGAAGTCAACCTGTTGTTCTCCACGACTTTCCCCCTCCTCCGCACTCGGATGCTCCGGCTCCGCCATCCCCGGTTCTTCTGTTTCCGGTCCAGGCTCGGTTCCGGTGGTTGTTCCGCCGTCGCTTCCACCACTTACGGGTGGGAACAGTTCAACCACTTCCGGACAGACGATCGCTGTCCCGTCAGTGGCCACGGTCACCGTGCCACTGCCTCCATTTCCAGGTCCGCCCTGTGGCCCGGGGTTTGGATTGGGATTTGGGTTCGGCCCTGGTCCTGGGGTTTGCCCGCCAAGGGAAAGGGACAACTCATTGGCTGGGATCATGGTAAAGCCTTCAATCCTTCCTTGAGCGCAGGTCATATCGTTCAGCTGCTGATGCAGGCTGTTAAAGATTATCGGATAAGCCTGGGTTATTACGTCGTAATTATTTTGGGCCGCCGAGCCCAGGCCCACCGAGGTGACAATCCGACGGTCCTTTGAAACCAGACCCCCGATCAGGGTGCCACTTGTCGCGGCCTGTTGCAAACGGACAATGTCGTCGCGAAGAAACTGCATCAAGATCGGAAACTGACGGGAAAGCTGTACCGTCAGGTTTTGATATTGGCTCTGAAAGGCGTTGATATCGGCCCGAATAGCCGCCAGCAGGGCACTCTTACAATCAGATTCGGCTATACGGACACCAAATTGAGCAAAAGCCCTATTATACCCCTCAATGACCGCCGCCATCTGGCTGATATAGTTTCTGGCTACCCGATGAGAGTTCACCTCAAATCCATCCGGTGTTGACTGATCTTCGGATGAGAGCAGTAGGCCGGGCAGATGGTCGCTGATCTTCCACTCGCTTGAGCGATTACTCAGAACGAGCGGAAGGGCTAGGGCGGACATGAGGACGATGGTGGTGATGAGAAGAGAGCGATGGGTCATGGGGAAAATGAAAGGCTAAGATTAGCGAGGCAAATTGTTGAGGTAGATGAAATCAAGAATATCACCCATTTGAGCCGCACTTTTGCCGAGCCGATGGCCCATTTGGCCGATAAAGTAGTTTACCTCCTCAGGGGTGGTTGGGCTGGTGACTCGTTGGTGCCAAAATTCAAGGTCAGCTTCGCTAAACAGAGCGATGCTTCGGTCATCCTCGTAGAGTTGACTGGCGTCATCCAGGAAGAACTGAGCGGCGAACAGCGGGCCCCAGTTTTTGGTCTCGCAGCGAAAGATCACCGGATAGAGAACGTGATTGCCAAAAAGGTAGGTGAGCTGATACCGGGTCGCCGCTTGGTAATTGGTACAGATCATTTCAGCTTGCGACTGGCCGATTTTTGCCGCCGGAGAGGCATTGATCATGGCCTGGCCAACGGCTCTGCTCGCGTCCATTTGAATGGCGGTTGATGGTGACCTGATGGGGAATTGAAGGGTTTCGGGAACTGCTGATGGGGTTAGGCCCTCTCCTTGGGATGCGTTGGCTGCGCCGTGTCCTGATGGAGCGGTTGTGCCTGTGAGGGAAGATCCTGAAGGGGTTGATCCTGAAACGAGGGGGGAGTTTCCGGCCGGTTTAACTGGACAGCACCTCTCAGCCACATCAGCGCTGTATCCTTGGGATGTCAGGATATCTTCGCAGGTTTGCTCATCCTCTTCGTTTACATCGGAGAACTGGTTGATGGTTTGACCGGGAGCTGGCGCGAGAGAGAGGGGATTGAGAGCAATTCTGGCGATTGGTCCGAGAATGAAGGACAATGAAGGCGTTTTCCACACCGCGACTTGTGACGGGCTTGGTGCCCTGGCGCTTTCCGCTTTTGCTCCACACAGGTCATGAATAATCTCAGCTACGAGACCGGCATCAGCAACGCCAAGGCTTCTAGCCATGCTCGTCGCTCTTTCGGCGCAGGTAGGCAGGGATAGTGTCAGAGTGGTTTGAATAGTGGCCTGCCCGCCGAGGAGGGCGTTGGTGGAGTCTCCATTGGGCGCAGATCCGTATTTTCTCTGATGCTCTTCGCGATCCTTATCAGAAATTCTGTGATTTGGCAGGCCTAGAGTTGCAGTTCCTGGCTTACGCCCTGAAGCGCTGCCTATGCCTCCGGTGCTAGATGCAACGGAAACCGTGATGGTTGCGGCAAATGATGGCTCTTCATCCACAGTTCCAGCCAGCGTCAAAGTGTGTATCCCCGGGTTTGGACCAAGAGATTGGATCACAACTTGAATGACCGTTACATTTCCGGAATCTCCTGTGCCGCCGGCATTGTTGGTAACATCTCCAATTCCATTCGTATTTAAAGTCGTAGTAATGGCACTACCGGAAGTTTGAGTGAGATTCATCACCAACGTGTCGATTTGCCCACCCTCAATAGTTAAGCTCGTGCTGGCGTTTCCGGTTGGCGTCATAGTTACATTCACTGCTTCTTGTGCCCTTGCGGTTTGAATTGCCCCGTGTTGTGTAGGCTGCGCGATAGATCCAACAAATACGATGACTGCGCAGATCACTGTCGAACATTTAGAAAGCCATTGAGGTACAGACATTGAATTTTTCATCAGAAAAAATAAGGACTATCAAAATATAATAGCAGAAAGTGGACTTAGACTCAAGGTAATTTTGCCATTTAAAATGCCTGGTGGAGCCAACGGGAGTTGAACCCGTATCTCTCGGTACCAACCCGAAGTATTTTAGCCAGTTAAACTATGGCCCCATGAAACTCCGCCAGGCTGTACAAATATATAGAAAAGTCCTTCCGAATGGAAGGGCTTTTCTTTGGTACCGAGAGAAGAGCCATCAACTGGCCTACCTCAGGTTCAGTCAAAGTATATCAAATGGAGAGGGAAATGCAATAAAAAGGTATAAAAATGTAGTATGTCGTTCTGTCACCCCACTTATGGTCGTCCCTACATCTTTTTCTGTTGACAGCTGATTTCTTAGGGAATAGATTCAAAGTCCTTTTATTCTTGATTTTGTGGTATGGCTTTGACAAAAAATGATCTGGAGCAAATCGGCCAAGTTATTCATGGAGCGATGGATGTGGTACTGAAACAAGTGAGTGAACTGAGAGAGAAATTTGGTGAGCTGAGGGAGGAATTTGGTGAGCTGAGAGAGGAATTTGGAGGCCTACGGGGGGAATTTGGTGACCTAAGGGAGGAAGTTGGTGGTATAAAAAAAGAAATGTATAGCCTAAAGCAGCGCATGGATGATCAAGTTATAACCGCATATGACAATCATCAGGCGCAAATGACGCTCATGGGTCGTTATGTGAATGATGTTATCGTCTCTTCTTAACAATGGAGAGTACTGATTCCCTGTCCGTGGACCGTGTTTTCTGGTAAAATGGGGACAATTAGTATTGAACTGCATGAAGAAACATGGTCGCCTCAGAACCAAAATCTGGTGGGCGGATGCCGATCTTGTTGATGCCATCCAGAATCCACTGCGCGGGGAGTGGGATATTAAATCATTGGAATTTTTTTGTAAGTACTTTGGTGTCAGTCCTAGCTCACGAAAAAGCAGGGAAGCCATACGGACCCTTTACCTTTAAAAGTGCACCTCAACATTCTTTCAAGGCGGCAGGTAGAGCTTTTGCGGGAACTGAAAAAACTCAAGGACTATTTTGACATTGCCTACTTCCCCTCATTCACCGTCACCTCGTACCAGTCCAGCTTGCGGGTGAGGAACATGACCAGTGCCAGAACAACGAAGAGTGAGAGCGAACCTATCAGCAGGGCATAGTCTTGAAGCTGGAGCAGCACGTACAAGTAGCCGTATATAAAGGTAAGAAGAAAAGCCATCAGCAGTGCCCTTAACTTCCCCCGCAAAACCCACACCGAGTACAGGCTGATGAGGACAACAGTGGCGGCGCTGCTGATCAGGTAGGAGCTGAGGAAGGCTATATGCTCGGACATGGACAGGAGCAGCAAGTAAAACACGCACATGGCAAAGCCGACGAACAGGTATTGGAGAGGGTGTATGCGCATCTTGCTCAGAACCTCAAATAAAAAGTAGCTGGTGAAGGTGAGAAGCAAGAAGAGCATGGCATATTTCAGCGACCGGCTGTTTTGCTGATAAGTATTTACCGTGGTCAGCAGATCCACGCCAAACTCTGAACTTTGTAGGGCGCCTCGCGGGAGTGATGGGCTTGCTGTTGTCCACTGCTGTGGAAATCCACGGTTGAAGGAATATACCGACCAGTGAGCCGTAAAGCCCTTGTCACTTAGATTACTCTCCGCTGGCAGGAAGCCGCCCATAAAG
>JAUYKR010000098.1 GCA_030699855.1 bacterium | reverse complement strand
AGCGAATCAGCACCGTAGTCGTCACCGAGGAACCCGCAGGCATTCCTCTCCTCTTCAAGCAGAGCCGCATCGCCAAGAAAGCCCCAAAAACGCTAGACTGGTGGGAGGGATGGCTACAGAAAATCGTTCTGGGAACGGCGGATTAATGCCAGTGCCCGGCGATGGAGGGCCCACTTGAGCAGAAGGTAAGTAAAGCCCATGACAAAAGTCAGACCGAGGGCAATCAACGACATCCACTGCCGCCAGGGCTCGTTTGCGGAGCCATGACTTGCCGCCGCCTGAACCGGCTGATAGTCGAGTGAGAGAAGGACATCGGGGAGCATTTTTACCCCGGCGTCCGTCAGAACCTCTAGAAGGAGTCTATGCTCGCCATAAGCCAAAGGAATAGTAATGGGCAAGACAGCTTCAGCTCCAGCCGGAAGCTGAAGGGAAAAACTCTGAAAATCCTCCAAGAAGTGTAAGACGAGATCCGTGTCTTCAGAAAACGGCGACAGTACCTGGAGTCGCACACTCAATTCACCGTCACCGCCAAGATCAAGCGCGACTCCGCTGGAATCATTCATCAGGGTTTTGTCCGTGCTCAGCCAATTAAACTGAAGTGATCCGATATTGAGCCTGGGCTCGGAGACGATAAACGTGACAGGAAAAGGATCCCGCTTTTCAAAGACAAACCAGGATTCCACCAACCGCAAACAGGGCTTGCTTTGGTCGACAAAAGCCAAGGAAGCATATTCACCGGAAGCCAGGTCCTGATTGGCAATGGAACCGTAGTAGCTGCCTTGAGCGCTGATTTCCAATTGATTTCCCTCCAGAACTTCCCCGGAACTGAGGTCAATCAAGCAAAACTTGACCGAGTCACCAACAGCAGCTCCGTGGACTGTTTTGGAGGCGTTTGTCAGCACCCCTGGCAAGATGACATCCAAAGCGGCGCTGACCCGCGCTGAATCACTCAGGCGATCACGACGAAGCTGACGAATGCTTTGGACCAACGGCGTTACCTCACCCACGGCTCGGACGATAGCCTCCCGCATGGGCTCAAGCGTGTTTAAGTATTCGCGGTGATACTCCTGGCCGCGGTAAGAATACACCAATTCTGCTACGCCACCCTTGGGCATCAGGGCCTTGAGGTAAGGGAATTCATTGACACGTCCGCTGCTCAAAGCCACCTGACCCTGCTGGTAATTGGTTACAAGATGTACCGTGATGCCCGATGGGTCAACGTCTCGCTGGGTATTACCCTGATAAGGCTGGAGCGTGGTAAATACACTGATCAGTCCATCCGAAACTTCGGTGAAGTACAGTTTGAGCGGAGGGAACTGGTCAAAGGGAAGTCCGCTCGAATCGCCAGTTTGACCAACGCCACCGGTTGATCGAGAACCACCTGTTGCCGTTCCAGAAGCGCCGCTCGAACCAGGGACAGAGGGCGCAGCGCCGTGTGTGGAAGCTCCGGCACCTGAACCAGGCACCTGCCCCGTGCCTGCTCCAGGACCGGAAGGACTTCCGGTATTGGCGACCGAGGTAGTCTGGCCACTACTCGCGCTTCCCGGAAGTGGAACCTGAGGACGAACAGGCCGCCCTGAATTTGTTGAAGATTGGGTCCCGGCCGCACCCTGTGGCCCCCTTCCCCCACCAGGAGCAACCGCACCGCAGGCTGTTGAGCTAGGGCTAATGACAACACCGACCGCGCTGGAGTCTTGACTGGTATTTCCTCGAACGTCAGTAAAAACAACATCGAAAGTTCCCGGGTAATTTCCAACGGGAAGACCGGGAACAGTGGCCGTGCAGACATTGCCCTGACAATTCTGCGCCCCCAAGATAACCGCCGGCGGGTGCTGACTGGCCCCAACGGTAAGTGTTTGCAAACCCAGCTGAATGGCAAAATTGGGGTCAAAATCACCCTCCGGATCGGCAATGGAAAAACTGACGGGTGTATTGCCATTGGCAAGCTGCTGGTAGCAATTGGCGAAGGTAAAAGTCGCATCCTGATTGATCATGGCGGTGATGCGGAGATTGGAAACTAAAACTTGCTCTTGGCCAAAATTGAAGCGAAAACGGTCACCCTGATTGCGAAGCTGAGCATCTAAATGAAGGCCGCTCAAAAGCACAGAAAAGGCGGTCGGGTCAGCCTGAGCCGGATCCGGCAACTGAACCTGCTGGCTGAGCACGCTTCCAAATCCAAGATCGTTTACAGACCAGTCAAGAGTAAAACTAAGAGGATTTTTCCCGATAACATTTCCCTCCACCAGTACCTGCCCGTAAGGCAGACCCTGGAACAAAGGGTTCGTCGTCAAATTCCCACCCAACATCAACGTCCGCTGGTGCCAAACCGGAACAAGGGCATTGGTAACGCCAAACCAGCGTTCAAAATGG
Organism: bacterium; assembly: GCA_030699855.1. GTDB lineage: Bacteria > Patescibacteriota > Gracilibacteria > JAUYGZ01 > JAUYGZ01 > JAUYKR01. Next base: position 15,846 of record JAUYKR010000098.1, on the reverse strand, counting down.
GGAAAGGCGCCGGCATACCAAACTCCGGAAGGGTTTGAAAGCGCTGTTGGCACGCCCTGGCCGGCAACCTGAGACGCCATCGTCACCTGGCCAGCAGTTTGATACAACACACTCCCCCCATCTTCAGAACTGCTCTGGGAGCTGTCAATCCACACGACAGGCAACTTATTGCCATTACAACCCGACTGGCCAAACTGGGGCAGGAGCTGAGCGATACAGACGTTGTTGCTCGGTCCGACATACGCCAAAACAGGGACTTGTTGGTCAGGAACAGTTCGAATCGCTAACGACACGTCATTCCAGTCCGCACTATTAACGTCCGGTTCAACAAAAGCTGAGGCACCACCAAGACTCAAAAGCGTAAAGGTATTGGGGAGAACCGAACGGTTTTGCTCGACAACATAAATCCGGGCTCTTCCCTGCCCACTATCACCGACAATCATCACATAATTATTCTTGTTCCCGGGCTGAACCAGCTGAATATTTTGAATATCAACGGAAAATTGACCCACCCCGGTGGAGGCAAAATTGAACCCATTTCCAGCCAACGTAACCTGATACAGGTCATTGACATCGGCAAAGTATAAACTGTTGCTCTGGAATACCGTTCGGCCCGGCTCAGGGGAGTTTGGCAGGTTTTGTTGGACACCTGTACTGATGAGCAATCCCGTGGAGTAATCAACCCGGAACTGCTGCAAATATGTCTGATTATTGGCCTGGAACACCACATAGACCTCCCCATCGTCATTGGCGCTGATGTCATATATGGCGAAATCAGGTCTCGCTTCCTGATAAGCAACAAAACTTTGAGGGACGTTGAGAGCTTGAACGGTTCCCAAATAAAAGGTGCCAAGAATTTTCTGGACATCGGCGCTGATGGCATAGCGCAGCACCTCCCCGGAGCTGGTATTGCGCACGGCCGCACTTTTGACCGGATGCAGTGCCTGCGGCATGGCCGCTCCAGCACCCACTCGAGAGCGAGCCGCAAAACCACTGTTGGCCCGCAAGTTTTGATAAGCAGCGGCATCATCGTGATCACGATAAACCGTCATCGCCCCCAAACCCATATCGTTAACGTCGGGGTAAAAAGCCTGCTGAAGCGGATTTTGCTGCAAATCTATGCTTGCGGGAACAAGGGTGGCCGGGAAAAACTCGCTCAACCAGTCTGAACCCACCCGTACAACACCAACCGTCATCATGATGACCATGATGATTCCAAGACTTCTCCAAAACCAGGTGCTGGCGTTCATAGTGACACAAAAAACCTTGGTCGATTGTATCACGAGTAGACTTTCGTCCCAATTTTGCCTTGTATGGCCGACAATATTGCCCCCGCTTCGCCAAACTGAAACACCTGGATGGGCATATTGCCGTCCCGGCACAGAGCGATGGCAGCTCCATCCATCACCTTTAAATTTTTCTCCAGCACCTCGTCGAAGCTAATCGTGTCATACTTCTTGGCCTTACCATTCTTTTTAGGATCAGAATCGTAGACACCGTCGGTGTTGGTGCCCTTGAGCAGGAGATCACACTCGAGTTCCAGCGCTCGCAGAGCGGCGGCAGAGTCGGTGGTGAAGAAGGGATTACCGGTACCGGCCGCGCAAATGACGATTTTACCCTCGTTCAAATACTGATGAGCCAGACGCTTGGTGTACAGATCCACCACCACCGGAAAGCTGAGCGCGCTGCAAACCCGAGCTTGTCCACCCTGATTTTGGATGGCGGACATCAATGCCATACTGTTCATGATGGTCGCCAGCATGCCCATGTAGTCGGAGGATACCCGATCAATCCCTGATCCGTTGTTATCGCGAAAACGCCAGATATTGCCGGCTCCCACCACCACCGCCACCTGATAACCGGCTTTTTGTACCTCTAAAAGCTGGTCGGACAGGCTGCCAAGCACAGAAAAATCAATCCCGGATTCCTGCCTGCCCGCCGTGGCGGGATTGCCCAGAAGCGCTTCGCCGGAGAGCTTGAGAAGAACACGTTTGGATGACATGAAGACCAGGTGATATCCCTACCTGTATAGCTGGAAAATCGAGAGAAAACAAGCCTGAATGTAATATTTACCCCGCAAACACGTCTTCTTCTTTGAGAGACAAGCTTTTGACATACGTTGATTTTATTGACAAATAGTCAAAGTTATGTTTGACTCTCTCTATCTTTGTCCCGTCTATCGGGACCCGTTGATTCCCACATTTTATTGAGTGGTTCCAGCCACGTGCTGCGCTACCCTCTTCCTTTCCTCACTTTCCCATTTATTGGGAAATAGCGGAAAATGCTGGTTTGAGTCTTAGGGGTCTCCCTGTCAGGGTCGAAGATGATCCTTGACAACTCAATCCAAGCAAAAAATTCTACGAATTACGAATTCGTACGATATAGATGAAAAAAATTGATCGAAAGAATATGTAAATTGTCTCACCGAGGCCCTGGAACGGCGCCTCGCACCTTTTTGCTGCCAATGGGAATCAACGGTCCTCTAGACGCCAAGTCAGAGGAATTTTCCGCGGGCAGAAAAGGGTGCGCGGCGCTGTTCCACCCCGGTGGGACTTTGAATCCTCTTGAAGAGGAACAGCGTGGTGCCGAAAGGCACCCCCCGGTCTCACCGGGGAACTGGAACAGACTTAGACAGCCTCTGAAAGCACATTCCAAGCTAGCTCGACTTACCATCCATGAACTCTGAGGAGAATGGCTGATTGTAAGGGCGATAGTAAGGGACATGTTAGTACGAGGTTTCACTCTCACCTTTAAGACGAGATCAAACTCACTCGACTTGCCATCTCTGAACTCCACGGAGAAGAGATGAACGCAGGCACGACAGCTGTGATCTCCGAAATTTTCGCGGCGAAGCTTCCCCCCATGAACTCTGCGGAGAATGGGTACGGTAAGCTCAAAGCGACGAAGACAAAGGGTGCTTTACTCTGAACGAAAGGTTTCTTTGTCCCAGGAAATCTCAAGAACAGGTGAAGAGGAGTAGCCTTTTCCAGCCTATTGGAAAGGAGTTTAAGGAAGATTCAGCCGGTCCCCTCCTCGGGGCCATCTACGGTGCCATTCCAAGGTACTTGTAGCGATCCAGAGGCCCCCCTCGAGGGTTAAAAGAGGAATGGGACACGGTAACCCGCGCTCAAACGCATCCATCAAAGTACCCTAAAAAGAGGCGAAACGGTGGAAAACGAGGGTGTGGGTTGGACTAGAACGCAAAAATGAGAAGGAGCGAGCCATGAGGTCGATGAGACCGCTGGCCGTCGCACTGCTCCTGTCCTTGGTAGTGGCCGGATTGTCCGGCTGCGGGGGCAGGCTGCAGACGTCGTGGGAGCACTTTGCAGACTTTGTGCAGGGTGATCACCACAAGGAGGAGCACCACCAGGGCCGGCTGCGCAGCAGCGGGCCCCAGCCCAGCAGCATGACCACCAACGAGGGCGTTCTCGTCGCCCTGGACCCCGTGAGGGGATCCGAAGACGGGAACGGGCTGGCCACCCGCTTCACGGCCTCTTCGCGGATCGTGGCCGCGGCGAGCTCCCGCTTCCAGTTCGACCTGCAGGTCACCCACCTGCACGGGAACATCTGGATCCGCCCCATCCTGGTCCGGGGCGGCAACGAGCAGGAGCAACTGGACCAACTGAAGCTCGTCGAGATCGGGACCAATGGCAAGGTCCAGATCACAGTCGACGAATCCGAGTTGCGCGAGGGCGGGGACTACGATCTCGCTCTCTACACGCACGACTCGGCGAAGAACCAGACCTACTCGTCCCGCATCATGGGGGCGATCAAGGTCGAGTCTCGGGTGGATCCTCCCGAGGCGCGCGCTAGCCAGCGCGTTCGCATCCTGGGTCACCGCCCTCTGCTGGGGGCGGGTGACGTGACGGAGGTGAGCTTCGGGGGGACGGTCGCAACGGCCGTCAGCAGCGACCCTGAAGCACTCGTGATCGAAGCGACTGTACCGGCGGGCACCGGAACGGTCGACGTCGAGATCGCCACCCTCCTCGCCAATAACGGCGGGCGGCGGATCGACGAGCGGCTCGAGGACGCGTTCACCTTCGTGGCGGACGCACCCCCTCGGATCGCTACGATCACTCCGGCGAGCGGTCCCCTTGCCGGTGGAAACGTCGTTGAGATCGTCGGGACGGCCTTCAACGGCCTGATCGACGTGACCTTCGACGGTGTGTCGGCCACGCTCGTTCCGCCTCTGGCGGACGCACGGCTGACCGTGCAGGTGCCGACGGGCGCCAGCACCGGGATCAAGCAGGTCGTGGTGAGAACCGCGGCCGGGGCCTCGAACATCGGGTCCTACACGTACGCGGTGGCACCCACCATCGCTACGATCTCCCCCGCGGTTGGCACGACCACGGGTGGTAACACGGTGAGGATCGAGGGAACCGGCTTCGATGCCGGCACCCCCACCGTGACCTTCGGCGGCACCCCGGCCCGGGTGGTGTTGCCGACGACGGCCACTTCGGTGGACGTCATCGTGCCGGCGGGAAGTACAGGTCCTGCCGCGGTCGTCGTGACGACAACCGCAGGTTCGTCGGCCGCGGCGAACTACCTGTACACCTCCGATCCCCTGATCACGGCGGTGACGCCGAGCTCAGGGCTGACGATCGGGGGATTCCCGGTGACCCTGCAAGGGGCCAACTTCACCGGGACGAGCGGCGTGCGCTTCGGCACGACGACGGCCAGCATCCAGAGCATCTCGGATGATCAGGTCGTCGTGATCGCTCCGGCCTCCACGGCCGGCAGCACTACGATCACGCTCAACAGGGGGACGGGGTCGGCGACGGCCAACTTCGTCTACACCAGCCCGGGCCAACCGCTGGTGAACCCCGACGGCCTCTCGAAGACCTCCGCCAGGGTCTCAGAGCAGCCTCGTCTCGTGATCCAAGGCGCCAACCTGGATCGTGTTCAGGTCAGCTTCCGTCACAAGGGGTTCACCCCCCACGTGACGCTGGAAGCGAACAACGAGACGAACCCCAGCTCCGCCCCCTCGACGCAACTGGAGCTGACGGTACCGAACGGGTTGGCACCCGGACAGGTGGACCTGGTGTTGGTAGGGCCGACGGGCCACATCACCACCTTGATCAACAGGTTCACCTACACTTCCGATCTCCAGCCGACGCTGCCCTCGTTGGCTGGGATCAACCCCGATCGCGGGCCTTCGGATACCGTGGTCGAGCTCACCGGGACGGACTTTAGTCCCATGGCGACGGTGAGCTTTGGCGACTTCCGACCGGCGACGGTCGTGGAGCGCCAGGGGACAACGCTGATCCGGGCAGTAGCGCCGGTCAGCTCGGAAGTGGTCGTGGGGGTCGTGGTGAGCAACGGAGCTGGTCTCATTAGCCAGCCGAGGCAGTTCACGTACGAACAGAGCTCCAGCGCGCCCACGCTGGTGGCTCTCACCCCCTCGGAGAAGGTGTCAGGAACGGGCCCGGCGTCGGTGACGGCGACGGGTACGAACCTGACCGGCGGGGAGATCCTCCTCGGCGGAGTTGCGGTTGCGACGACGGTCGCCTCCGCGACGGAGCTCCGCTTCTCTATCCCCGACTCGCCAGCGGGGACAACCGTGAGCGTCAGGGCGCTGACTGGCGGCCAGCAGAGCAACATCCTGACGTTCAACTGGCGAGCGGCTGGCGGGCCGCAGGACATCGCCGACTTCGAGGCAACCATCGTTCCGGTGACGACTGGAGCAGGGGCTGGCGTGCTCAACACCCTGACGTTCCGCGTGCTTCCGCGCGCGGGCCTGACGGGCGTCGAGCTGGTCACGGTGACGGTGCTGGGGAAAACGGCCACAAGCCAGACCCCATTCGTCGTGGCCGTGGCTACGCAAGTCCCGGGTGCCTCAATCAAGACCACCGTGGTGTCGATCCCGGTGGCGACGGTGACGCTGGATGTCAACTTCTCGGTTTCGGCCGGGGGGGCGACGGACAGCGGATCCGTGACGGGGGTCAGTGCCGGTCTGGGTGGGCCGCGCACGACGGGTCTTCCCGATCCCCGCTAGCTAGCCCGGGCAGGGGCTGGCAGCAAAATGGCCGAGGGGAATGTGATTTGGGGAGTTAGGACCCCAAAAAGCAGACCCCTCGGCCAGTCGGACCAAAACAACAAAAACACAAGCACATTCATTCATCATTGCTTGGTTGAGTTGTCGAGGTCCTTCCCCGCATATTTGTACCTAAAATATCCGGGGTTGGGATCTCACTTTCATAGCGTATATTTTGTACAATTTATAAGTCTATTAAAAAATCTATTGACAGTTTGTCAAATAACTGATAGCTTCTGTCCCTTGTCACTAGCTCACCAAATCTCTAACCGCCAGCTATGAAGCACCTGTTCTTCTCATTTGGCCGCAAGGTTGTCAGTATTGTGTCAACACTGGTCTTGATTGCAAACGTGTTGCCATCGATGACCCAAGTTGATCAAGCTCAGGCAGCTACGGTAAATTTGATCTTTACCGCACCAGTGGGATCAGGATTCAATCCAAACCTGGTAGACTTCACGGTAACCAGCACAGGATTTAGTGAGTCGAATAATTTTTCCATGCAGAACATTCCCAATGGAATAGCCACACTGACCGTCAACAACTATAGCGGACAGCCTCTAAACACAGCTGGTTTTGAAGTATCGGCTGCACAAACAGATTCCAGCGTGCGTTTTCAGAACATCACCCTGGCAGAACTTACAGTAAGTGGTGACGATACCTTTATCGTCAACTTTGATCAGGCAGGTGCCACGACTTCCAACATCACCTGGAATTTCAGCGGACCAACCGGCTTTAACCCAAATTTAATCGACTTCAGCTATACCGCTGCCGCCTTCAGCCAGTCCAACAACTTCAACATGCAGGGAGTGCCGAACACAACCGGAACACTAACTGTGAACGACTACAATGGCGCAGCCCTAACTACAGCTGGCTTTGAAATCGACAATGTGCAGGCAGATACAGCTGTAACCCAAATTTCCCAAACCACGGCATCTGTAAATGTCACCAACACTGGCACCATTACGGTCACTTTTCGAGCCCTCGCCAGCAATACTTCAAATATTACTTGGAACTTCATCGGTCCAGTAGGTTTCAATTCTAATCTCCTCGACTTCACCTTCGTTTCAGGATCCTTCAATCAGTCCAATAGCTTTGTCATGCAAAACGTAGCGAATGGAACCGGCACGCTCACCTTCAATGACTACAGTGGGCAAACTCTGGCAGACGCCGGCCTTAGGCTCGCTAATCCCCAAAATGACACCGGCGTCGCCAACAATAGCACTAACAGTGTTACGGTTACCGTAAACTCCTCACGGACCATCTCAGTTGAATTCGAAAGTATCGGTCCGGCCACTGCCAACATCACCTGGAGCCTGACCGGACCTGCCGGGTTCAATGCGAATCTGGTTAACTTCAGCTACGCCACCACCGGATTTACCCAGTCGAATAACTTTGTCATGTCGGGAATACCGGTCGGTCAGGGTACATTCACCATCAGCGACTACGATGGACAACCGCTGTCTGCTTCCGGCTTCCAGCTGGTAACCAATCAAGCTGATCCAGATGTAACAACTGCCGGTGCTAATGCACTCACAGTAAATGTGACGAGTTCTCGGACCATTTCCATCGCCTTTGAAGCGACTGCGACCACGACTGCCAACATCACCTGGAGCTTCATCGGTCCAGTAGGTTTTAATTCAAACCTGGTATCGTTTCGCTTTACGGATGCCAACGGTAGCACTCAAGAAAATAGCTTTGTCATGGCAAACGTAGCCTCAGGATTAGGAACACTGGAAATCACCTCCTATGACCAAGTTGGGCAAACTCTGACTGCGGCCGGATTTGAACTGGCAACCACACAAACGAGTGGTAGTGTAATTCGCCAAACACAAGTGACTGCGACCGTAAACATTACCAGCACAGGAACAATCGTGATAAATGTGGATGGAATTACCAGCATCCAAACCAATACCATCAATTGGCAGTTTTCCGGCCCTGCTGGTTTCAATATCAATCTAGTTCAGTTTAGCTTTCAGGATGCTGGCGGAGCGACACAGCAAAACACCTTCAGCATGTCAAACATACAGGTAGGCGTTGGAACACTGACCATAACTGATTTTGGAACACAAACACTTCCGGGCAGCTTTGAAATTGCCATCATTCAATCAAACGTAAGTGTAACCCGGACTGGCACAAACCTCGCCTCGGTAAACGTTCTGGCAGCCCCAACACCTCAAAACATAGCCGTTGAGATAAGCCTGATTCCACCTCCAGGCCCCGGCATATCCTTCAACGGAGGCCTGTCCAACAGCCCCGGAACCATCATCACCCACGAAGAGCAAGGCATTCCGCCTACCAACGTAAGTGTGCGATTGACCACCGTGCCAACGTCTGACGTCACCCTCACCTTCACCAGCATCAACCTCGCCGAGGGAAGAGTGACCGCTGGGGCAACCATGACCTTTACGGCAGTCAACGCGCAGACGGAACAGATCCTCACCGTAGCTGGAGTCGACGACACTGTTCGCGATGGCGATGTGGGATACAACATTGTCGTGACCTTTGCCTCCGCCGATCCGGACTACCAACAGACAAATTTAGCCATAGCGGCGATAAACATCGACAATGAAAGCAGCGGTGGGTCTCATCCTGGCCGTTGGAATCTGGACGCGCCGAACATTCTGTTCTCTCTCAACGGAATTGAAATCACCGAACTACAGGCGAACATCGGACAGCTGATCAACCTGAAAGTGACCGGATCGGACTTCAACTGGCGAGACCAATTGTCACTGGAAATGCTCGAAAGTCCGTCTGCGGATGCGACCTTTACGGTAGCCCAACAGTACACAAATCCGGTGGATGGAATGCTGATCTGGACACCAAGCCAACTGGGACGTCATGAGTTCGACTTCAGAGTACGGGATCCCAAGTTCGACACTCAGACGATCTTTCCCATCACCATAGTAACCGCCCCCACTCCAGGTGGTGGAACAAGTGGTGGAACGCCAGGCAGAGAAGGTGTGGCGCCGGATCCGGACTTCATCGAGATCATCCGCAAATTTAAGCGCGACGTGCTCGGACAGCCGGACGAACCGCAGTTCCCGATATTCTCCGGAGTAAACTGCGACTACATCGACAACAATACCGTCTCCGTCCGCGCCTTGTGCTTGCTTGGTCTGATCGACGACGCCGATCAGCGTCCTCACTACGGAGGCCATGAGCCGATCACCAGGGCCGCCTTTACCAAGATCATGGTTAAGTTGACGCACGAAGACAGCCTGATTGAAAAAATCTCCGGACTCATTCAAAACCTGAACGTCTCCGTCTTCCCGGATGTTGACCCGCTCGCCTGGCATGCCAAATACATCGCCGTGGCCAAGCGCGCCAACGAAGTGCGTGGCTACCCCCATCTGAATGGACACTTCATCCCCTGGAACCCGATTGAAATCAGCGAAGCCGCCAAAATCGCGATCGGAACCACCTCCAAGGCTGATCCACACGGCATCGGCGTTGCCTACGCCACCGCCAAGTACAATCAGGGGGCGGAAACAGAATGGTACCGCCCATACACCGTTGTTCTGGCTAAATTCCAAGGCTTTGTTCCTCCGAAAAACGTGGAGTCTGGCCTGGTTTACTCCCAAACCCTGAGTCGCCAACACGGAGCAAATATCATCTATGCTCTGATCCGCAATGCCTCACTCAGCAGCGACAATAAAATTTCCAAGCTAAGACAGGAACTGGAACAATACGAACAGAAGGGACTGCTGACACTTCTCCAAGAAACCTAAAAAGCCTCTCGGATCGAGAGGCAATTTAGGATGTGAAACGTTCCAAATCACTCCAAAACCCCGGATAAGTCTTGTTCACGCAGTCCGGGTCCGAGATTTCTAGGTTCCCCAGTTTCGTTCCCAAGATCGCCATGGCCATGGCCACACGGTGATCATCATAAGTATCAATTTGTACAATTTGCACAAGTTCTTTAGCGAGCGGGCCAATCCTTATCCAATCGGTTCCTTCATCCACCGCTGAACCTACCTTGACAAGCTCAGCCGCCATGGCGGCGATGCGATCGGTCTCTTTGACGCGAAGACTGCCGATTCCGGTGATTCTGATGGGATAGTCCAGCGTCGCCCCCAGGGCAATCAGCATCAATGATGCATCCGGCATATCGTTCATATCGATTTCAAATTCGCCCTGACCAGACTTACGTTTTTTGAGAAGTTCAAGCACCCGCACAAACTTCAGATCTGGCTGCAGGGAAGTCAGTGGAACATTAGTGATCGTCACCTCCGCTCCGTGCAGAAACCCAAGCGCCCACCAGTAGACCGCCGCCGAAGCGTCACCCTCGATTTCCCGGTTTGCTGCAGAAAATACTGAACGGGAAATGTGGAACTCAGAAGGCACATCCGAAGACTCCGCCACTGCTCCCCACTCTCGCAACTGATACAGGGTCAAATCCACATAAGGCTTGGAAATCAATTCATCGCTTATTTTCAATCGCAGCCCTTCCTCAAACGAAGGGGCGCAAAGGAGCAACGAAGTGATGAACTGGCTGCTGACATCTCCCCTCACGCTCGCTGACCCGCCAATCACTTTTTCCGAACCAACCACACGAATGGGAGGAAAACCATCTTTCTCAAGATACTCGATCCGAACCTTGAGCTGGCGCAGAGCATCGACCAAATCTTTGATTGGCCGCTCCTTCATCCGCTCTTTTCCGGTCAGCACCGTGTTGCCCTTCCGCAGGCAGACAAGACTGGTAAGAAAACGTAAACTGGTACCGGAGTTGCCCAAATACAGCTCAATCTCGGCTTCATTCCGCCTCCAGGACAAATCATTGCTGATGCACAGACTATCGCTCTTCTCCACAATCCCGACCCCTATTTTTCGCAACGCCTCCACCATCAGTTGAATGTCTTCCGCGGCAAAATCACCCTTGAGCAAAAAATCTCCCTTGGTTTGAGCCGCTAAAATAAGAGCACGGTTCGCCATGGACTTGGAGGAGGGAACGCGAACTGAAAAAGATTTTCCCTCCAGAGACAGCTTTGGCACAACATAAGAATCCATATCAAACATCTTCTAAAAGTTCCTGATAGATGAGCAGCATCTTGGTCACATCGTAGGGGCGGGCGGAATAGCGCTTGGAGACGGAAAAAGTTCTTCCGGCAAAAACATCGCCCTTCAGGAAGGCAAACTTCCTGGCCATCACTTCGCTGCTCTGGGCCCACTGCGCGAAGGTGGGATGCTGCAGGACGTAAAGCGCAAAAGTCTCGGCAAAATCCTCAAAAGGATCCGACATGGCGTATCCGGAGGCAAAGTCGCTGTCGCCACCAAGCCGCTCGTGATTGTTCCTCCAGCTGTGCTCGTAATAGGTCACGCTGGGATCCTCCTGGAGCAGACGGTACTGACCATCGAAAAAATTACTCTTGCTGCCGCTGGCGACTTCTCGATGGAGGTCAAAAATATGACCGAATTCATGAACCAAGACCGTGAAGAAATCGACCAGCTCGCCCTTCATGAACACCACCCCCACGCCCGACATCCCCCGCCTCATCTTGTCGTCTCCATAAACAATGTAGACCTTTTGAATGCGGCTTAAAAAATCCGCCGGCATGATGGACAGAGCAGTGGCAATCTGGGTGGTGTGCAAAGGCTCAATCGAACGCTTTCTTCCGCCTTTGTCGTAGACGGAAATGGCAACTTCGCTGGGAGCTGCTTTGGGGTTGTGCTGCCAATATTGCGTGCCCGTAAGCGCTTGCTTTTGTTCCACCAGCAGCTCCTTACGCTTGTCGAGCAACTGGCCAATCCGGCTCAAGGAGTCCTGAGCAGGCTGAGGCTTAATCTGGATGCGGCTCCGACTGACTCGAATCCGTTCCGCCAGACTGAGCCGGGGAACCGGCGCCATCTGCGCGTAGTCTTCCTCCAGCTCGTTCTGTTCAATCAGACGGGTAACGACCTCGACCTGGTCCTCAAAAAAGGTCAAATCATCCTCTTCTTCCGACAAACTGGCCTCAACCACCACCAGCTCCTGGTGACCCAACTGAGAAGTTTCCGCTTGCTGCTGGGCGATAAATTCGTCGCGGCGGCGCAGGTAAGCGCGGCGGCGAGCATCGGCAATGCTTTTGGCCCGCGCCAGCTGCTGCTTCAGCAGCTCCACGTCGTCAGCTGCGCTGACCTCCTGCAAAAAAACCTGCTCATCCATATCCACCAGAGCCGATAAATACCCGACATATCCCCCACTCACAAAGAAGACGGCAAAGGCAAGGACGAGAATACTTTTCAGACGAAGAAATCGCATGAAGCGGATGATCAATCACCGCCAAGATAGCACTATTCCGCTTCGCTCTCATCCCCTTTTTTCTCCTCAGTCGGTTCGGCCTCCTCATCGGACTTCTGCAGGAAGTTCGGACTCAAAACATTCTTGAGGTCGGTGGACAAGGTAAACAGATCCTCTCCACCGGACACCCGCGCGTAGTGCTTGTCATCGCTCGTGCTGAGGGAAATCACATATTCCTCACCCTCCATGGGCTGGAGCGCCACCGCGCTGTGAGCGGTACTAAATTTTTTCAAATCCTTCTCGATCCCCTGACCCGACAGTTGGAACAGTGAGTCGAGATATTTTTGGAATGATTCTTGATCTTCAATCACCACTTCCTGTCCATCCAAGACCTGCTTCCAACGGGAGTCAGTGCTGTCAAAAGTCCATCGCTGCTCATCGACACGAATACTCAAAGACTTGATCTGATCCGATTGAAAGGGCAACAAGGCCTTGTCTCTCCAGGATTCAAACACCGTGGTTCCGGCCACGTTGACCAACAACGTTGGTGTGAGATACACGCTATTGTTCCCCTCGTGGCGGATGTACACCTGACTGTAAATCGGTCCAAAATCACCGAAGTAGATCCGGGCAATTTTTTCCTCTCCAGCAAACAGCTCAACGCCCCGCTTGTTCTCATCGCCGAGTCCATACTTGGACCAGTTCTCGGCATTCTGAGACAGCAGCTTCCCCACCGGCAGCTGGCGAAGCGCGCGGAAGAGATTCTCTCGCTGTTCATCAGCGGCCTTGTAGGTCTGTTCGCCCTTAATCAGCCAATCCCCTCCCTCCTGCTGCTCCAGGGTCATATACGAGCCCGGACGGTACATGACCACCCGGGTGACAGAATCGATCTGTGACTCCGTGAAGTACGGTGAACCTTCGCTGCTATCGCGGCGCTGTCGCGACGCGCCTTCGCTGGTGAAGAAGTAAAAGACAAGTCCAAGAACAACCAGAACTGCCAACAGCGCGTACGTTGATCTGAATCGGGATGCCATGAAAAAGAACTAAGAAGATATTTTGTCAGAGCGCTTCCGCCTCCATAAGCGCAGCGCCCCAGCCATCGTCACCAGCACGGGAACCAGAGCAATGCCGAGCAGGGAAATCGTTCGCCTTTCGTTTTTGGTCAAAGTTTTTATGGGAGAATCATCCAGAGTTTTACCTAAAATATTGATGAAATCATTGCCGTAAGCCAGGTAATTCACCATGTTCAGGAAGACCACGTAAGGAGTGAAGTCGACCATGCCAAACTGCAAAGCCATGCTGTTGGGATTACCCAAGAACTCGGTATCGCTGACCACGATCACTCGCGACGGCTTGGACTCACCCGCCCCGGATCTGGAACTGGCCGCGTCCAAGGACGGAAGCACACCGGAAACCGCCACCGCCACCGTGTGCTGGGATCTGATGTCGTCGGTAGGCGGGGGAATATTATTTGGCTGAATTTTGAAGGGCTCTTCCTGCACCCAGGCCTGATCGGTCGTGCGAATGAATTCATCGTACTCCAGACCTTCTACCGGTTCGATCAAGAGCGGGCTGGTGAAGCGGAAACTGAGCGAACGGATATTCGTCATGATAGGCCCATCGGAAAAATGCTCTTCCAACAAGCGCAGGAAAGGTTCATACAGTTCCGAAACGACGATACCACCGCGGTCGATGTTGGCCTTGTCGGCAGAACTGTCCAGCAGTAGTTTCCTTTGAACGGAAACCCCCAATGGCCTCAGGAATTCGAGAGCATTGGTTTCGATCGGCTCCAAATCCGCGCCACCGGCAAAGGCGTAGCCGTCTACCAGCAAGAGCAAAGAACCGCCATTTTTTAAAAATTGATCGATCGCGACCGTGTCCCGCTGGCTGAAGTCCGACTCCGGACGGGCGGAAACCAGCACATCTACACCCTCAAGGGGTTGTTCATCCTCGGCAAGATTCACCGTTCTGACCTCAAAATTTTTGCGCAGCACCTGCGCGGCAAAAGAATACTGATCGGCCTGGCTGCCCTGATTGAAACTCTCGCCAATGGTGTACTCTCCATGACCGGTCAAAAAGCCGACGACCTTCTTGTTGGGCTGGGTCAGATTGAAGATTGCGGTCGTCAAATCGTTCTCGAAGGTCTCCAGCTTTTGGTGGTCGATAACGGGAATGGCATCCGTCTTTCCCTGGTAAAAAATGCCGATACCAAGGTAACCGGTCTTTGACTGGGCTTCGCCCTCGTCCCTGGCCTGCATGGTCACCGGCACCACTCCCACCACACCGGCCTCCTGCTCAACTTCCGGATTTCCCTCCGGATCGATAAATTCATAGTCGAAATACTCGTCACCAGCCGCGTCATATTCCATCAACAGGTCGGAAACATACTGTCTGACCCGCAAAAACTGCGGCGGAGGGTTGCCGGTAAAATACGCTTTGATCTTCACCAGGTCATTGAGATTCTCCAATACCTTCTCCGAAGATTCAGACAAGGAATACCGTCCGGTAGCCGTCCAGTCGGAACGGACAAAAAAGCGGTAAGAAAACACATTGAGGAGAATCAAAACTCCGGCCACAACGACTGCCAAAACCTTGTTGTTGAGGGAGTAGGCTTTTTTATCTTTAAAATCCACGGGGAAAGGGAAAGAAAATTATTGGAAGCGGCGTCCCATGATCGAACGAACGTTGAGAAACAAAAAGAAGCCGATGAAAGACAGGTAGTAAATCAGATCGCGGGAGTCGAAGACTCCCCTCATGATGCTGTCGAAATGGCTGGAAAGGCCGAGAAAGCGAAAGAAAGGTGTAAAAACTGCAGGGATACTCTGGAGGACAAAGGTTTGGCTGATCATGAAGAAGAAAAAGCAGGCCACCACGGTGACGATAAAGGCAATGATCTGATTGTCGGTGAATGCCGACAACCAAATACCAAGCGCCAGGTATGCGGCCCCCAGAAAGAGCGCGCCAACGTAAGAAGCGACGATGACACCCCAGTCAACCGGACCGGTATAAGCCACCAAAATGGGCAGTGACCAGGAAAGCAGCAAGACAATGGCGAGGAGGAGCAGGCTGGCCAAAAACTTACCCAAGACCGCCTCGTGGTCCTTGACCGGAAGGGTTAAGAGGAACTCCACCGTGCCCAGCTTTTTTTCTTCCGCCCACAGGCGCATGGTGATGGCGGGAATAAAGAACAGAAATACCCAAGGAATAAGGCCAAAGAAGGCGCGCATGTCTGCCTGGCCCTCTTGAAAGTAGCTCTGAAAAAACAGCCAGCTCATAATAACCAGAAACACATTGATGAAGATATAGGCCAGCGGAGAGTTGAAGTAAGCCCTCAGTTCTTTTTTCGCAATGGTCCAAATAATGTGCATCGAAAAGTTATGAAGAAGTGAGTTGAGCAAAAACATCCTCCAGCCGCTTTTCCTCGCGGTGGATAGCGACCAGAGCAAAACCAGCGCTGACCACAGCCTGGGAAATCTCACGGCGCAAATCCTGCTCAGATTCCGTTTCGATATCAAAAGCACAATGTCCAGCATCCGCAGCACGATCAAGTTTGATGATGTGACGGATGCCGGCGATCTGTACCAATCGCTCGCGC
>JAUYKR010000087.1 GCA_030699855.1 bacterium | reverse complement strand
CCGTAAACTCTTTCACGATGATGAGTGAGGAATCCAAGAATTGTAGACAAAACTCTATTTGCTTCAGCCATGGCCTCGTCAAGATCCAAGCGGTGTAGTCGCCACAAGCGAGGATCGGAAGCAGGAAATTTTTTACGAGCGGCCTCATCGCCATAAGTCTCAGCATACTTCTTCGCTTGCGTTGCTTCAGTAAGATACATCGTTGCCAACCTTCTTCCCTCCTCAGTCAGGTACTCCTGAAGTTCCGCATCATTCTTTTCCAGGCTGAAGTGCATAGCCCCAGTGGAAGCCAACATGCGATTCAACAGTACTCCCGCGATCATTCCGTGGACACTGTTACCGGCTGAATCCAAGTGAGCACCATAAGTGACATACACTCCACGGAAAGGATCAATATTTATTACTAATCCAGCCACCCCGGTTTTGATTGTGAGCGCTCTGGTTCCAGCCTCCATTTGGGTCATCTCTGCCTGTTTGTTGTATCCGCCAAAGCTGTTCATGGCGGCCAAAACAGGTACACAAATATTTTGAGGCAGAACTCGACGCCCATTTGGAGTCAGACCTCCGCTTGCAAGCACTTGTCCGGCATGCATCAAATTGCGTGGAGACATTAAAATGGAACAAGCAAGGGTATAGTTTCTGACGGCTATCGGACCTTGGCTAATATCATCAAATCGTCCGCGTTGACTCAACAAATGTCCTGCAGCCCGGTTCCGGGGATTATCCTCCATCTCAGAATGAAAGACATCAGGGTCAACATTCAGAACGGGATCACCCGTCAGCATGCGCATGAAGTTTAGGAATCCTTGAAAGTCACCTCCTAGGATTGGAGAAAGAATGTCATTTTCATCACAGTCCATAACGCCAGCAGAGGAAATGCCGCCGGCATTATTGAGGGGATGTTCGGCAGTCTTCGCCTGTTTTTCCAACTGCATGACCGGATCATTGTAGAAAGGCAGGTTGGTGGGTTCAAATCCGGCAATCTTTCGACGAGCATGACCTTTATACAGAGCATAAAGAAACAAAAACGGCTTAATAGTCGACTGAGCACTGACCTTTACGTCCACAGCCTCTCCTGTCCCAACTGACGCACCATGACAATCGCCAACGATGATAGCCGTCTTCTTCCATTGATCACTTTCAACTACTCCTGCCAAAGCCAGGATGTACGACGCGATTTGTCCGATGGGAGGCTGAGAGAGCTCATCAATCTTAGCGAGTTTTTCAGATGTTACTCCAACCTTTTCTAAGGAAGGGGGTTCGGCTGGTGCGGGAAACTCACCGCAAGTCTTTGCAAACTCTTGTAGAACCTGTCGGTACTTTCTGGCTTGCACGTCATTAGCCAGTTCAGGCTCAATGGGAGTATTGGCATACCGTTCTGCTGCTTCAATAACCTCTTCCAAATCAAATGGAGTAGCGTTAACTCGTTCAACGAGAATATTGTGCTTTTCGAGGCGCTCAGCTTTTCTGGTTTCTGTAGTGGACATAAATAGAGGATGGTTAAAAATTTGAGGTGGTAAAATATACTAAAAATAGTATTTTGTCAATCACATGTCTGGAAACAACTGAATCCTTCCACATCCAAAACAACCAAGCCAGCGTTCACTCATGTGACCAAATTGACAACAATGTCGCGTGAAACTCTCACGTGAGGCTGTCGTGAAAAACCCGACAACAACTCAGCTCGTTTATCAAAGACTTCTTTGATATACTGAAAAACGCCTTTCACAAGCTCTTAATCCATTCACATGATTGTAGAAAACCTCCTCCGAAACCTTGGGCTCACCTCCAACGAAATCAAGGTTTATCTCTTCCTTGTTTCCCACGGGGAATCTATTGCCAGCATTATTGCTAAGCGATTAGAAGCGAAGAGAACGGCAGTTTATGCCATCCTCGAATCACTTGAAGAAAAAGGAATGATCGTAAGCTTCGTAAAAAATGACGTTAAACACTTCGATGCTATTGAGATCGAAGATATCGTTGAGCTCTGTAGCCAAAAAGCCAACGAAATGAATCGTCTGGCCAGGAGTGCTGATTCTCTCAAACAGGAATTCAAGAAGATTCGCAGCAAGGGAAAAATTCCAACGCTCGAGGTGAGAGGGAAGATCAAGTACTATCAGGGTATGGATGCCGTGACTGACTTAGTGGTTGAAACCTTGGATGAACCGGAAACAGAGCAACTTTGTTTCGGTCACAACACCTACTATTCCGACATGCCAGGCAACGATTGGGGGAACTACGTTGAGAAGCGCCTCAAGAAAAAAATGAAAGTAAGGAGTATTCAGCCCAATGAACCCGAAGGTCTGGAATATCAAAAAAGAGATAAGAAAGAATTGAGGAGGACCTACCTTGTTCCCACCAAAGAATTCGGAGATGACTGTGAGATCAACATCATTGGTGACATGATCGCTATGTTTACGACCAAAGGGGAAGAGCCCATGGGCATGAAGATGTACAACAAGCAAATGGCGAAAGCAATGCGTGGGCTCTTTGAACTTGCCTGGGAAAAGGCTGGGGAATACGACAAGAAAAAAAGAGGTAAGCCTGATTTTCTTAATCCCGCCAAGGTGATACAATAAGGACAATAAAAAAGCTCCATGCTCGCAAAAAATAAATCTCTCGGCTCAACCATCGGCAAAGGCCTTGCCTACTTACAAGATACTGTTGATGTCGGCATCAACTGGTGCTTCAGGAGTCTGAAAAACGCGCAAGTGAAAGAGGAGGATCCCGAGCCCTGGAAAAGAAACTCTAAAAAAGCGTTAAATGTCGTTACCCGCTTCCTCGGCGATGTCGGCGAGAGTTTTTATGAGGAATATGAAGTGATGAAAGCGAAGCGACAAAAAAAAGCTTAAAACACCCTCATGCAGGCCTACCATCATTCGCGAACGTTTGCCGGGGTTATCCTTATTGTTGTCAGTCTCATAGCTTTTTACTTGGGCTATCTGGTCCTCCAGGGGATTTTCATTCCCTTATTGTTTGCCAGCTTGTTCGCAGTGGTTTTTCACCCCGTTTATTTGTTTTTGGTGGATCGACTGAAGAACAGGTACCTGAGTTCCGCCATCTGCTGCTTGTTGCTGGTCCTCTTTTTCGCCGGCATCTTTTCACTTGCAATCTACCTGGCAGTTGGAGAGGTGGTCAGTTTCACCAAGGTGTTCACCGAATCCCTCGACCTGGGCAATCTCAGCTTTCTGACAGATCAGGAACAACTGCAACAGCTGATCGATCAGACCACGGCTCGCATTAATGCCCTGGCCAGCACGATCCCATTCTTTGATGCTTCAGCACCTTCGCAGGCTCTCACCGAACTTCTCAAAAGCATTCCAGAGCTGTTGCAAAACATTTCTTCCAGTTTGATCAGCCTGCTGCGGATCGGCGTCGACAGCGCCGCCCGCATCCTCATCGCCGTGTTCATCTTCTTCATCTCATTCTTCTTCTTGCTGATCGATGGCAACAGTTTCGTTCGCTATACCTTCAAGCTTCTCCCCATCAACGCTCTTCACGAGCGACAGATGATTAAGCGCTTTACCGGCCTCTGTTTTTCCTGGATTGTGGTCAGCATCCTCCTGGCGATTATCCAGGGTTCCCTGGCTGGAGTAGGGTTTGCGATCATCGGGGTACCTTCTGCTCTGATCTGGGGAGTCATTTCCGTCATGGCCGCTTTTATTCCCTTCATAGGTGTCTCCCTGATCTGGGGAGTCATTGCCATCATCTATCTTCTGCTCGGTGAATATTGGTCCGCTCTGTTCATCGCCCTGTGGGGCATGCTGCTGGTGGGAACGATTGACAACTTTCTTCGTCCTTTCCTCCTTCGCGGTGGCATCAAAATCCACCCGCTCATTCTCTTCCTGGCGGTCTTGGGTGGATTTTTTGCCTTTGGCATTCCTGGTTTAATCATCGGGCCCATCATCATGGTCTTTATCTCCACCCTCCTCTATATCTACGAACTGGAATT
>JAUYKR010000085.1 GCA_030699855.1 bacterium | reverse complement strand
GACGATGCAGCCCTGTTCGCGGACATCGACTTGAATACTTTGGCAGGTCGGGCCGCCCAGTACCTGGGCAAAATGCGTATCAGCGGCGGCCGCCCGCCTGAATGCGCCGACTGCAAGCCGAATTTCGACGGCAACACCGAGTTAAACAAAGCTGAGTTTTCCAAGTTCGGCATCATCGCCCAACTGGGAGCGGATTTCGCATTTAACTCCAGCGCCACCGACATCAAAGTCCCATGGGACGTCGACACCAGCGCCTGGTACTGGACATTCCTCAGAGAGTGCATCATCCGCGGCATCTTGAAGAACAATCCGGACGGCAGTAGCCGCCCGGCGGAGATGATCAATACCGCCACTGCTCTGGAAATTATTAAGAGGCTGAAAGCTCCCAACTATACCTTCGACAAAGCCCTGCTGAATAAAGCCGACTTCTGGACCGATGTGACCGGCACCGATTGGTGGACAGACGCCGCAGCCTTTGCCTACGAAAAGAACCTGCTGCCCCACCGCATGAAGACGGACGGAGGCAAGTTCCGGGCCGATTCCACCCTGACCAGATACGAAACAGCGGTGATTTTCTATCAGCTGGCGAATTCTCAATAAACAACGAGCACTAAAAACCCCTCCTTGACAGAGTCACAGGAGGGGTTTTTAAATACTAAACTTATCGAATTTCAAACAAATTGTGCAGGAGTTCAATGGTCACTACCGCCATATTTTTAGGCGTCAGAAGAGTTTCGGCGCTTTCACGGGTCAACCCGACCAGGGAAAGGTAAGGAAACATCCATTGGTCAGGAAACTGGCTGCCGTAAAGATCGGCCAGCACGACCATTTGCATTGCCCTGGTCGAAAGACCAGAGTGGGCTAACAGTTTAACCGTCACCGCCACCTGAGTAACCACATCGGGAATAGGATCCCCAGGCCTGTTCAAATTCTGAACGGCAGATAAAAGTTTCTCTCTGTGGTCAGGAAAGTATGCTGAGAGGATTTCTGCGAGATCCTGCTTGTGAACCGGTTGAGTAGGAGAATAATAGTTGAGAATCAAAGGACCGAAGTTCTTGGAAAGAGAACGAATACCCTCTACAACCTCATCGGTTTCTTCTTTTGGCTTGGTCGAGGCGGAGCCGTGAAGCGGAGATGGCTCGGATTGCCAACCAAAGAGCTGTTGAGGTGGCGTTTCCAGAATGTCCTCCAGAGCTTGTTGAAGAACCTGTGAGCTGCTGGTGAGGTCGGAAACCAGCTCACTGATGACGCTGGAAACCCCTCCGGTCATCACATCAGCAAGCTCATCACCGCTCTCCAACATGCCTTGAGAGAGGAGATGACGAAGACTTCGACCCCGAGAACCGGAAGCGGTAGCGGAGGGGGTATAAGAACCTGCCGCTGAACCGCGCAGACCGTTGATCGTTACCGAACCATCGTCGTTGAGGACAAAAGCAACGCTGTGATCACCGACGGAACGAGTGGCTCCGCCAGCAGCGATTTGAGCTCCTGTCACCGTGAAGTCATTGCAGGTAGCAGAATTCACTTCTCCGACATCGGCAAAGGATTTTTCGCAGCCAAAGATGTCAGAGCCATTGCTCATGTCGATGACAAAACTGTGTTCTGTGCTAGAGTCGGGAGCGCCTTTAAGCAACACTGCCCCGTTAGCCTCCTCTATGATGAGATTGGCTATTGAGGCGAGAACCGACGCCGGGACCGTGGAAATATCGCTTTTGTCCCTCATGGCAAAACAGACCGGAAAACGATCGTTCGTTTTGTTCTTCATCCCCAGGCAGCTCTGTTCCTGTCCGGGCAGGCGATAAAATCTGACTTCGTGCTTACCATCGGCAGACTCAAAAGAAAAAGCACTGGTAACGTTAATCGTTACCGTCGCCTGCAGACCGGCAATCTGATCGGGATCCAGGAGAGCTGGAGTCTCGCCAGTGTCCAGGAAGAGAAGAAACTGGAACTGGTCTTTTCCGACAAAACCCGGATTTGAAGTATAACGGAACACGGTATCGCTGATTTTTTGAACAGTCCCACTGCTGGGATTCCACTCCGGAGCGGGAGGCAACTCTGCTGTGAAAGAAACAGCTCCCACTGGAGTCACAATGGGTAGCCGGATATCCCAGGACACTCCCGACATCACCGTCTCCGTCACCGCGTAGGCAGAAGGCGCAATAACCTGCACGGCATTATCCAGACGGCTGACAGGCGATGGAAGATTTGGATTTCCATTAGCATCATAGACCTCTATGGTCTGCAGAACCGGATCTGAAGTCTCAGCAGAATTGTTGCTATTGACTGCCTGAACCGTGAAGTAATGAATGCCAAAAAACCCTCCCGGATCCGGAGCCGCATACGTCAGATTTTGGAGAAACTTCCCCGGGGTAATGGGATCCGGATCAAGCGATCCCAGCTGGACATCTGGTCCGGAAGCCGGCTGAGACAAGATGTTCACCTGAAATGGATCGACGAGGTTGTTGGTGGTAATGGTGATGTAGTTATCCAGGATACTACCCTGATTGATCGCAAAAAATTCAGAAGAAATGGCATAAACAGGCGCTCCGGAAACCGACAAGGTCACCTGGTCGATGAAAAGTGATGTACCATCTTCCGCCTGCAGAGCAAAGACATAGTCCCCGCCCACGTCCGGAGCAAAAAAGGCCACAGATTGATCCGAAGGCATGGGACCCTCTGTTACGGAAGAGTTGGCGGGCTTGGAAACCAGCCCCCAATTGATATTGATCGCCGAACCGATAACAACGCCATTCAAAACCGCCTGCTCTCCCACGGTCCCCATAATGTCTTGACCGGCATCCACGGAAACACTGGGAGGAGCAGTCACCTGAACCGTCATGTCAACCGCCACCGCCTCCGAACGATATTCATCGGCACCATCACGGATAATAACCTGTAACGACACTAAGCCACCCTGGGGCAATTGGGTAAAACG
>JAUYKR010000082.1 GCA_030699855.1 bacterium | reverse complement strand
GTCTCAATACCCAGTGACTGCCCCAGCGAGCCGTTAACGGTTGAATTTTACCGAAACGGAGTTTGGGTGCGGGTAAGCGCCGAGTCAGGAGTCTCCTTGAGTTGCGAGGAGGGAGTGGATGAAGTTTCTACAACTTTTCCGGAGAACCTCACGTTGCCGGCTCAGGGCAGTTACCAGCTGGATTATTCGCCATGGAAGGATCAGCTTTTTTCTGAATTAGGAAAGTATCGTATCACCTTGCCGGTGACGGTCGAGGGGGTGCTTAAATCATTTTTGGTGGAATTTCAGGTTACTGAGCGTGGGTTTTTTTCCAGCGTAGCTTTCCGATTGTTCTTCCAGCCCATCTACAACGTGCTGCTGTTTTTAGCTTCCGTGGTTCCAGGGCACAATTTGGGACTGGCAGTCGTCTTGTTGACCCTTATCATTCGGCTTATTCTTCTGGTTCCGAACCAGAAGGCCTTGAAGTCTCAGCGGGCGATGATGAAGATCCAGCCGGAAATTGAGGCAGTTAAAAGGAAATACAAGGGCGACCAGCAGCGGATTTCCCAAGAGACCATGGCTTTGTGGAAGCGGCACAAGGTCAACCCGGTGGGCGGGTGCCTGCCCCTCCTTATCCAGCTCCCCATCCTTGTTGCTCTGTTTTATGTGATTAAGCACGGTTTTAATCCTTATCAAACTCATTTTGCTTACTCTTTTCTCTCCTCTGTTAATCTGAGTGCCATTGATCCGAATTTCTATGGAATTTTGCAACTGGGTCAGGTGAACATGACCTGGTTGCCTTTGTTGGTTGGCTTGCTCCAGTTTGCTCAGATGAAGCTGGCCTTCTCGAAGCACAAACTGCGCGGCGATGCGCAGAAGGAACAGGTTGTGGATGTTTCTCCCGATGGTAAAGTGAAGTCCGTTCAAGACAAGCACGAACCGAATATGCAGGATTCCTTGCAGATGATGAATAAAACGATGATCTATGTTATGCCCTTTATGATGGCCCTGATGGTCGCCACTTTCCCATCTGCCGTTGGTTTGTACCTGGCGGTGTCGACTCTGTTCGCCATCGGCCAGCAAGTGGTTGTTAATAAATCAGTTCAATAATTTTTTTTCTATGGATATCGATAAGGCAAAAGATCTGCTTCAGAACCTGATTCAGACTGCCGGTCTAAAAGTCGACTCGATTGATGTCGAAGATCGCGGTGAAGGTGAGTTTTCTTTTAACCTTCGTATGAAGGAGGACGCGCCCGTTTTAATCGGACGGCGCGGAGACTGTTTGGCTTCCTTCCAGCATTTGGTCAAAGGTATTTTTCGTCTGCAGGGTATCTGCGCCGAGGGTGAAAATGTCCGGCTGGATGTCGATTCCTATCGATCCCAGCAGGAGCAGAATGTTCTGGCGCTGGCGGACAAGCGCTCGCAATTTGTTGTGGAGACCGGCAAGCACTCGGTTTTGCCACCGATGTCGCCGTTCTTCCGCCGACTGGTGCACCTTCATGTTTCACAAAAGTACCCCGAACTGGTTACGGAAAGCCTGGGGGTGGGAACTGACCGTGCGGTAAAAATCATGCCTGCGGGTGGCAGTGCCGTGGCCGCGAGTTCAGATATGCCGGACGAGCTTTATCACGAGTTGGAAATATAACTGCGTCTTTTCCAGACTATCGTGACTAATGCTGCCAGAGCTACCAGGAGTAGGGTTTCCTTTGGGCCGGTATCGGAGAGTCCGTCTACACCAGCAGCTCCGTGGAGGTTTCCTGGGATGCTGAGACCTGCGTCCGGATTTATGATGTTTGCCTGAGCGGCATTGATCCGGTCCTGAAGCGTCACAGCTTCCGCGGGCGCACTACCGTGCAGGCTTCCCGCAGTTGAGGACGCTGCCGAAGCAGCTGCTGCCGAATTTTTTACCACGTCAATTTCATAGCTTTCGTCAACAGCGCCGACGCTTACTTTGAAGCGGATATAGCCCTCAGGACTGTTTGCGGGAATGGTTCCGGTCACAATGCTTACCACTGCTCCGCCATCGAGTGAGTTAACCGGTCTGGGATTCTCTGCCAGGGCGACGCCGCTGGCTTCCCAGGAAATTCTTTGCGAGCCGCTGTGTTGAATTCTGGCGGTGATTTCGAATTCCTCGCCGGGGGCCTTCACCTGGTCGCCGCTGAAGGTAATCACGGGTTGTACTCTTGCCTGGTTGCCGGTTCCGGTCGTGGTGCCTGTCCCCGTACCGGATGTTGTGCCGGTAGTTGTTCCAGTCGTGGCCCCGGTTCCTGTCGTTGATCCGGTACCGGTTCCAGCTGTCGTTCCCGTGCTGGTACCCGTGCTGGTACCCGTGGTTGTCCCCGTCGTAGTAGCTGTTCCGGCTGTTCCAGTTCCTCCGCAGCTTCCCGGATCAATGTCGACTTCATCGACAATGCCGGCGGCGATGTTGGTGGTGCTGTTGACGGGAATCAGTTGCCAGTCGAACATGCGGATGGTGTATCTGCCGGTAATGCCGCTGATTTTGTAAAGGTGCTCAACTCTTTCCGTGGCGGAGCTTGCTCCGCCGGAAAATCCTCCAGCTATCCGGTTATCACCGTTGGCCAGCTGTATATTTTCGGCTTCAATCACGTTTGTGAGTGCGGGGTTTTTTGTCAGCTGTCGTCCAGCCAGTGTGGTGCCTCCAAATCCTATAAATCTCATTTGCATCTGAAAGGCAATGATCCGTTCTCCCTTACCATCAAAGCCCACCAGAACGTCCTTTTGTGGACTCGCGCAATCAATGCTGACGAGAAACTCCGGCGCAGTCGCCTTCGCTTGAGGGGGAGCAAATAGTTGAGCCATCAGCCCAGCTGATGCCAGGATGATCCCGATCATTTTGACTGCTTTTTTGGAGCTCATTTTTATTTTTTATCTGTTTATTATAGCATTTTTTGTTACCCTACTCAAGGATCACTTGAAGTGTGAAACTTCCCTGCGGTCAGGTTTTTGCTAGAATACCCGTAGCTCTAAACTGCGCTCTATGAACTCTTTGTCCGATGTCGCTTTGATCTTGACGTACAGTGTATTTTCTTTTTTTGTAGCAATTCTTCTTTGCCCGCCCTTCATCAGCTTCCTCCGGGCGAGGGGTATCGGAAAAAATATCCGCGATGACGCAGCCGGTGGTGGTAAAGCAATCTTGTTTGCGGCATTGCACGCTAAAAAGCAGGGGACACCCACTATGGGTGGTGCCATCGTGGTTGGTACCATTTTGTTCGCGGTCCTTTTGTCCCGCGCCTTCTCTTACTTTGGCTGGATCGACCACTCACTTCTGAATCGAAAAGAGACCTATATTCCTCTTTTTACGCTCATCAGTTGTGCCTTGTTGGGTGGTTTTGATGATTGGCTTAATCTGAAGGGTTTGTGGCAAAAGGGGATTCCGGTTAAGCCTAAATTTGTCCTCCTGTTGCTGCTTTCCTTGGTTGGGGCCTGGTGGTTTTACGCAAAACTTGGGTTTACTGGCATCACATTGCCGTATTTTGGCTTTCTGGAATTGGGGTTGTGGTACCCCGCTTTGTTTGTCCTGGTCTTTATAGCTTCCGGCCATGCCGTGAACATCACCGATGGTCTGGACGGCCTGGCTGCTGGGCTTTTGATCATGTCTTTCACGGTTTTCGGTGTCCTCGCCTACGCCGAGGGATTGTTGCTTTTATCCACGTATTGTGGTGTTATAGTCGGTTCTTTGACCGCGTTCCTGTGGTTTAACATTAACCCGGCCCGCTTTTTTATGGGGGATTTAGGCTCGCTTTCCCTGGGAGCCAGTCTGGGAGTAATTGCCTTGCTCTTGGATGCCTTGGTCCCGCTGCTCCTGCTGAGCGTAGTGTACATCCTGGAAACTCTCTCGGTGATCATTCAGCTTCTTTCCAAGCGATTTAGAAATGGCAAAAAGGTGTTTTTAATCGCCCCCATTCACCATCACTTCGAAAAAATCGGCTGGCCGGAGACCATGGTGGTCATGCGCTTTTGGATCATTGGCGCTATCGGCAGTGTCTTTGGGCTCATCCTGGCATTAGTTTCTTTATAAACAGCATGGCTGTTAAAATTTTTCCCTCGATCCTGAACGTTCCAAAAGCGGACATTCAGAAGGTTATTGACCAGTTGTCCGGATTTGTAGACGGCATAAGCGTCGACGTGATGGATGGTCAATTTGTCCCTCCGACGAGCTTTACGGTTGATGATTTTGCACAGTGGAATATCCCTATTTTTTGTGAGGTCCACCTGATGGTTCAGCACCCGGAGCTCTGGATCGAAGGTTTTGCCAGAGCTGGTGCCGATTTGATTACGATTCATTTTGAGGCCGAGCAGGCTTCCGTCGAGGAGACCCTGAAGAAGATTCACTCACTTGGCTGTCAATCCGGCTTGGCCCTGAAGCCGAAGACGTCTGTTCAGGATGTCCCGGTCCACTTGTGGGATCTGGTGGATGTTCCCTTGATTATGAGTGTCGAGCCTGGATGGGGAGGCCAAGCCTTCCTACCGCAGGTTTTGGAGAAGGTGAGGTATTTGAGGGAACGGTACCCGAGCAAAGACATTAATATCGATGGGGGAATCACTCCGGAAACAGCACGGCTTGCCCGTGAGGCTGGCTGCACCATCCTGGTGGCTGGATCATCAGTTTTTAAGAGTCCGGATTACAGGGTTGCCGTCGACCTTCTCAGAGATTAAATTATGAGTTATGACCTTTCTGATCTTCAGCAGCTTAAGCGATATTTGCATGATTCCGGGTTGTTTGCGAAGAAGTCATTAGGGCAACACTTTCTGGTGAACTCAGCTGTGCTTGACCGCATTGTTCAGGCGGCTGACCTCAGGCACTCCGATCACGTTTTGGAGGTAGGACCCGGTCCCGGAGTACTCAGCCAGCGTTTGGCCTCCGCCTGTGGCCGTCTGACGTGTTTGGAGCTTGATCAGCGAATGATCGCTCCTTGGAAGCGATTGATGAAGAAGTTTCCACAGGCTCAGATTCTTCACCAGGATGCTTTGACGTATGTTCCGGAGGATCAGCCTTATAAACTGGTCGCCAATATTCCTTACTTCATCACCTCGCCACTTCTCAAACACTTTCTGCGCGAGCAGGGTGTCCGTCGGCCGAGGGCTCTTGTTTTTTTAATCCAAAAGGAAGTCGCGGAGCGAATCTGCAGTGAAAAAAAGCCGACCCTGTTGAGTTGGGAGGTTCGTGTCTATGGTAAGCCTCGCCTGATCTGCGCTGTTCCACCGACTTCGTTTTACCCGCCTCCTCAAGTTGACTCGGCGGTGTTAATGATCGAGGTTCTTGACCAGCCACTCATCGAGGAGCAACTTGCGGATGATTTTTTTACCCTTTTGTCCTGCGCCTACCACCAGCCGCGCAAGACGCTGCTGAATAATTTTTCCGTCCAATTTAAAAAAGAAGACATTCAGATGGTTTTTGATAAACTTAAAATTGATCCTGGTCTTCGCCCGCATCAGCTCGAACTGGAACAGTGGAAAAGGGTGTTCACTTCTTTGAGAGGCTTTTGATGCAGACTCTCACGACTCGCTTTAGTGTCCCTGACTTGGCGCCCTTGTAGCTGTAGTAGACGATAAAGGCTCCGGAAAGGACGAGAAGAATCCAGGCGAAGCTCTGGACGTCCGCCAGGGTTTGCGTGAGCAACGTCAATCCGGAAAGGAACAGGGCCGCCAAAAAAATGCCGATGGCGACCGCGTCAATGTATTTGCCGTCTTCCTCCTCCTCGTCCAGGACGGTGGCGGTCGCGATCCTGGTGATCAGGTCGGAGGACACCACCAGCTCCTGTTCCGGCAGTCCGTCTACTTCGTTGATGTCGTGTTTGTCGATCAGACGGAGGAAATTGAGCAGTCCGATTTTGGTCGTTTTGCCGGTGATGTAAAAACTGGAGTCGGAGTCTTCGACGATTTTGTCCAGGCTGACTTGATCCTGGTTAAAATTCCGCCTGTCAACCTGACGGTGGTGAAGGTTAATCTCCACCGGTTCGGTCTCGAGTTTCTTTTTGATGGTGACCGGGATGTTTGAGCTGGTGTTCATGAGATCTTGTTGCTTCTATTATAGCCTGTTTTCCCCATCATTCAGATCTCGCCCGCTTGAAAATTCCTGAGGATGTTTTTTGAAGCCATTTGAGTATGCGGTAGAGCAAATACCAGCCTTTTTTGTGAACCAGATCTCGAGGTTTTGGGTAGCTCATTATCATCCCGCCGAATTTCTTTTTAAACGCGGTAACTCCAGCCCAGGGGTGAGATTTCGGGGCGCCCTCCGGTGCTAATCCTAAGAAATCGTAGCTTGTGCACCCCCGCTTTTTTGCCTCAAGAATGGCTTCCCACTGGATGAGATAGGGCGCCATCAGTTCTCGGTGTTTGCCAGAGGAAGCTCCGTAATAATAGACCGCGCGCTGTTGACCGAACCAGAAGATGCCGGCGGCAATGGCGATGCCTCCGTAATATGCCACCAGGAGCTCACTCCCGGGGAGCTTGTCGAGCAGCTGACGATAAAATTCCTGGTCGTGGCCGGAAAACCCGTCTCGCTTGGTTGTCTCTTGAAGGAGCTGGTAGAAGACTTTGAGTTGGCTTCGCTTTTCTGCGGCGGATTCGGCCAGCCTGACGGTAACGCCTTTTTTTTTAGCGAGCAAAATATTGTAGCGTCCCTTTCGCTTCATTTGGTTCAGAAGATCTTCTTCCGAAAGTCGCAAATCCAGGACCAGGCTTGTCTCCGGTTGCGGGGAGAAGCTGGGGGTTAAATTTTTCTCAGAAGTAAGCTTGGTTTCCGGATCCATGCGGGTAAATACCAGATGGTGCTTTTTGCTCAAAACAACAAGTTCCTTCATCAACTCGGTGAGTTCCGACTTCCTGTCGGTGACAGGCCCTCGCGGAATGTAGCCGTAGCTCAGCCCAAAAAACAGCGGCAGAATCAGCAGCAGTTGGCCTCTCACCCGAAGGGTTTTGTGCTTCAGTGATCGCTGAAAGTTTTCCCAGGATTCAGTTTGCCACAGTGGGATGAAAGAAGAATCATTCATGAAGTCGTTGGACGAGGGTTCTGAGCAGTGGATTGGGATCGATCAGGTTGCCGGACTGGTCGCGAATGTCCCGAATTTCCAATTCGTAGTGTTCTTCCGGTAGATCCGTGACTCCGCTTACCGTGAGCCACAAGTCGCGCTCGCTGAAGCGAGCGCTTTGGACCACGATGGTGTCCTGAAGCGCGTTCTTTTGGTCCATATCGCGGATAGCAAAATGAGAGGCGTTCGTGGCTGTCTGGATGTCCAGGTTCTCCTGGAAGCGGACATTGATCGTGGTCAAACTTTCAAATTTTTGCCAAAGGATGATGGGCGCAAGGCCGTCATTCTGTAGGAGCAGGTGGAAATCAAGGTCTGTAGCTGGAATTCCTCTCCACAGCGCCAATTCTTCGCGAATGGTCATTGGTTCGGAGTCGGAACTCTCTATCATGGTTGAATCGTTAGCTTGCTTGACAGCGACCTGCCAGTTTTGATTTTGAATGCCGGGCTGTTTAACAACTCTCAGGCGATAGTCGGTTGCCATCACGGAGTCTGGAAGCTGGTATTCGTAGCTCAGGGTCAATGTATCCCCGGGCTTTAGGCGGACGTAGTCGGCGAAGGTGGTTAGATCCAAATCGGCTCCGACTTCCGTTGACCTGAGCGAGGTTCCGGACGAACTCAGCAGTCTTGATCCTAGCGGGACATATGATCGTACATAGGCCTGATAAATATCGGACTGGATATTGTAGTTTCCCAAGTGCTCCAGGGAAAGCTCCAGCACCGATCGGTGCTGTTGCGGGTTGGAGAAGTCTGCCCGGTATTTCACGTCCTTGGTCACGTAGCGGTCGGCCTTTCGACCGCCGATGTTCGCGACGTTGACATGCAGAAAGTCTGAGGCCGAGTCCTCCTGACGGATGCTGTTGGTGAGGCCAAACTGTTCCAGTTTTCCCTGAAAACTTTCGGAAGCGCTGTAGGCCAGCAGGTGCTTTTCCTGTCCCAGTTGATGGAGGGTATGAAATAGCTTTCGGTACCGCAGTGGCGACCAGATCATGCTGTTGAGTAATTCACTTGCCAGTGGCTTCATCACGTCCTTTCTGCTGTTGAGCTGGTTTACATTGTGGGTGTCAACGTCCTTTGAGAGCCGCTGGCTCAGCAGAAAGAAATTATTTTGATCGAACTGTGTCCCCTCAATTTCCATCGGACCATAGAGTTCTAGCAGCCTTTCAAAAGCACTAAAATCAATGGCAAAGACGGCGTCGATGCTTTGGTTCGGATAGGCCCTTCGGTAGAGGTCGAGCACGTTTCTGCTACTATGGGCAAAATCAGGGGAAAAATTGGCGTCTCTCAGTGTCCATCCGGCGAAGAAGGGGTCATTCTGGCCGATGAAATAGTGAAATGGTTCCGGTTCCGGGAGCCTTGGCGAAGGATCCGGTATTTGATAGGAGTCGGATACTTCCAGGGAGGTGACGCCAAACAGCGTTGAGACTTTTCCGACTGCGGTAATGAAACCTCCGGTTGGCCTCAGTTCGTTGTCGTTCTGAATCAGGACGAGGTAATTCCTAGGCCCCAAAAACCCGGCCAGATACGGGAGGTTCCAAAAGAAGCTTCGGAGCGGGCCCATGACCATGTAGATGAATGCTCCGACTGAAACTGTCACCGTCAGCACGGAGAAGATCACTATTTTTTTAATTCGAGTTTTGGTGGATTTCTTCACGAACATTCTAAAATCTCTGCAAGTATACCTTGAGTTTTCTCGGGAAAAAACTACAATAGCTAGGCTATATTTCGGGCTGGTAGTCCGTCTCAGGCGGATTGGTAGAGTAGCTCCCTTATACTTCGGGTCAGTAGTCCGCCTCAGGCGGATTGGTAGAGTAGCTCCCTTATACTTCGGGTCAGTAGTCCGCCTCAGGCGGATTGGTAGAGTAGCTCCCTTATACTTCGGGTCAGTAGTCCGCCTCAGGCGGATTGGTAGA
>JAUYKR010000079.1 GCA_030699855.1 bacterium | reverse complement strand
CGGCCAGGCGGCCGACCTGGAACGAATTCAGGCCATCTGCAAGGAACGAAAGATCACTCTGATCGAGGACTGTGCTCACGCTCTGTCCGGATCTTTTCAGGGGAAGAAGCTTGGTACTTTTGGCGACGCGGCCATCTGGTCGTTTGGCCGCGATAAAATTATCTCCAGCGTCTGGGGCGGGATGGTGACGACCAACAGCGAAGCCTTGACCGAAAAACTTCGCTCAGCCCAGCATCGCTTGGCCTATCCCTCTTTACTGCAAATCAAGCAAGCCCTGCTCCACCCGCTGCTATTTGCTCTGATCAAACCTTTGTATCGCCTCAAGTTGGGCAGACTGATGCTGTTCCTGTTTCAGAAGGCTAAGCTGATACCTCTGGTCATTTTTCCGGAGGAAAAGAAAGGGCAATGTCCGGATTTTATGCCTCAGCGTCTGCCAAACGTCCTCGCAAAACTTGCACTGCATCAGCTGAAAAAACTTGATCGCTTCCATGGCCATCGCCGCCATTGCGCTGAGTTTTATCATCAGCATTTGCAAAATGTTCCAGGACTGGTTCTGCCTCAGCCCGATCCAAATTCCGCCTGGCTTCGCTATACCATCCGCTGCGCGGATGCCGACAGGCTCCTCAAAGCCGCCCGCAAAAAAGGTATCTATTTAGGCGACTGGTACCGCAGTGCGTTAGCACCCGAAGGCTGCGAACTTGGGGATTTTCAATACAAGCCAGGCTCCTGCCCGCGGGCGGAGAAGGCCGCCCGAGAGACCATAAATCTGCCGACGCATGTTCAGATGGATGAGAGGCGGCTACAGCAGGTGGTAGATTTTGTAAAAACTTCTTGCGGTGATCCGAGGGATAGTGTTATATAGGAATGTATTTAGAGTTTGGAGAAGAATAAGAGATGAATAAACTGCTGAAACTAGCGAAAGTTACGGCAAGGCAGGCATTTAAATCCTTGCGTGAAAGATCTCCGCTTTACTGTACCGCACTCGGTCAGGAGGTTTATGTCGGGAGAACGTTCTTTCAGCATATCTCTTTTGCAAAGAAAAGAACTCGCAGGGAAATTATTGAAAGATTACTTATTATCCCATGCGTAGAAGAAATTCTTACGTCAGGTGTTTTGACGGAAAAAAGAGAAAAATCTGGTGAGTCATCTTTTAGAATTGACTACCTAAAGAGCAATTACGCATTTTCGGTTATCGTACTCAAATCAGAGGGAAGGCACATTCTTCTCAGTTGTTTTTGCGATGAAACATAAAAAAAGAGATCTGTCTTGGCCTCCAATGGCTGCTCGCAAGCCGTAGCCTGCTCAGATCTCTTACAAACCAAGGATACCTTCTTGAAAACCAAAATCAAGCACAAAAAAGAGATCTGTCTTGGCCTTCAATGGCAACTCGACCGCTAGGGTCTCAGATCTCTTTCACAGCAAGGATACCCTCTTGAAAACGAAAATCAAGCACAAAAAAGAGACCTGTCTTGGCCCTCAATGGCTGCTCGCACCAGTGGTGCCCAAATCTCTAAGGAGAGGATAGTGGTCTGGAAGGGGAAAACAATGAGAAGACGGGTATATGCTAGAGGAGATATATGTTGTATTTTCGATTTACTTATTTGTAATGCCTTCCTCATCAAGATCAAGGCGCCTCTTAACAAAATCTGGGATTTCCTTTCCCTGAATTAGATATGGTTTGTTTTCTGAGACGTACTTAAGGAAATATGGGAGCCCGACTGCCTGTCTATTACAACTGAACTTTTCAAAAAGAAATTGAATATCATCTGTCGTGAGAGTTTCAAAGCAGATGTAAAGCATTGCAAAATATTTATCACTCGATTTAAAAGAGTCAATTCCTTTTCTTCCCACTACTTCGTCCTTAATCATTCTTTTTGTGAAGTATAGTTTTCTATCAGTAAACTTTTTGATAACTGGATCCCTTTCAAGCTCTTCTTTTGATAAATATCTTTTATTACTCTCTAGCAGTTGTTCTAACTCACATAGGATCTCATCCTTCTGTTTTTTTTGAAATTCAAGCGTGTCATATAGAAAGTCCGCGATAATTTTGGCAGAGTGTACTGCTAGGATTCCGTGGTGAAATTCCGGCTTGGCAACTCTTCTGTGGCGATCTCCCATTCTATTACTCAGTGTATCTAAACCACTTACTATAGATATGAATGATCTTACTAATGATTTTATTGTGTTATCGCTATGTTTTTCTTCTGACAAATAAAGCAAATCCTTTACCTTTTGATAATCTTTCATCAGGTCGCCAGTTTTTGGCAATTCTTGATCTGTGATTTGCTGGTATATGTCTGCAATGACTGCCTCAAGAAAACTCCTTGAGTTAGTAATAGCTCCATCATAATCAGCTTCGGTAAGTTTTTGTTCACACTTTGATAGTTGTTCGAGTGCAAACTCTGATCTTACTTCGGATTGATTTCTAAACTCGCAGTGCATTTCATATTTATACATATCTGGACTATATCAGACTTAGACGTTCCAATATGTATTCCGACAACACCACCCATCACCCCCCCACCATCCCTCCCACCATCTCCTCCACCGTCGTCATCAAGCCTTTCTTCTTGGCCACATACTCCCCTACCTCACCCCACTTTTTACAGGCTTCTTTGGCGGCTTCAAAACCGCTCAGCCCCTGGGCCATCAGACCGGCGATCAAGCCGGCCAAAACGTCTCCGGTGCCGCCCTTGCTCATAATCGGGTGGCCGGTAGTATTCCAGTGGATTTTCCCTTCGGGGCTGCAGATCAGTGTCTGTGGAGTTTTCAGGACCAGTGTCACTCCCCACTCCTTTGCTTTTTCCTGGGTCAATTGTTCCAATTCTTTCTCGGAAGCCATTTCCAAATTTTTCCCGAGCATGCGGCCAAACTCACCCCGATGTGGGGTGAGGACAAGTTCCGTTGCGGGTGGGCTCTTCACCTTCACAAAGGCATCGAGCGCGGCCGCGTCGATCACCAGTTTGCACTTCGCTTGCTCAAGTATCATCTTGATGGCCCGCAGCGTTTGCGGCTTGTCGCCGAGGCCATTGCCGATCACCATCACACCTGCCTGCCGGCCTGGAAGGTCGCATTTTCTGCTCCAGTCCAGAACTTTTTTGACGTCCTGAGCTTTTAAAAATTTTCCCGAAAAGGTGGTCACGATCAAATTTAAAGAAAACTGGCGGGCCAGGTTTTGCTGATTGATCGGAACCATCAGATAGGTCAAATCCACTCCGCTTTTTTCCGCTCCCAGAGCGGCCAGCAGTGGCGCGCCGTGGTAGACTTCGCTACCGCCCACCACCAAAACCCTTCCGTTTTGGCCTTTGTGAGAATCGGTTTTTCGTTGTAAGGTCATGGGGAAGAAAAATTCTCTCTCATTCTATCAGCATGCGCCGAAAACTTCTTACTTTTGCCGCCATCCTGATGTTTTCAGTTGGTGTTTTCGGCTCAGCATCCGCGCAGGAGCCGCAATTCAAAGACGAATTTTTCAAAGGTGAGGTGATCGATATTCTCGGCGAACAGCAATCGGAGGTTATCGGCGACCAGCAAGTAACCCAGCAGGCGCAGGTGCGAATCACCAGCGGAGCGGAAAAGGGCGAGATCAAAAAGATCGAACATCGGCTGCAGTCCTCCGCCAAGGAGACTCAGGGTCTCGTTCCTGGCGAGCCGGTGGTGGTCCTCAAAAACCAGGAATTTGACATCAGCACCTACTACATCATGGACAAGTACCGCTTGCCCTGGCTAGCGGTGTTGATGCTGGCATTTTTTGGGCTGACGATTTTCTTCACCGGCAAAAGAGGTGTTACCGCCTTGTTGGGTTTAGGTTTTAATATTTTTGTTATCGTTAGCTTCATCATTCCCAGCATTATGTCCGGAAGCAGTCCCTTGCTGGTCTGCTTTGGCGGCGGTCTGGTGATCGCGGTGGTGTCGCTGTACTGCGCCCATGGTTTTAATAAGCGCTCTTCCATCGCCCTCGCCAGCACCTTGATCACGCTGGTCATCGCTCTGATTCTTTCCATCATCTTCGTCAAGCTGACCAAGCTGAGCGGAGCGGGAACGGAAGAGGCCTTCTTTCTCCAATTCGGCGAGTACGCGCGCGTCAATTTGCGGGGGCTACTGCTTGGCGGCATTATTATCGGCGCCCTGGGCGTGCTCGACGACGTTACCACCGCCCAGTCGGCTGCGGTAGAAGAGTTGAAGCGTGCTAATCCTCAACTCTCTTTTGAAGAATTGTACAAAAGAGGTCTGTCGATCGGAAAGGAACACATCACCTCGCTGGTGAATACCTTGGCTCTGGCCTACGCCGGCGCTTCGCTGCCAGTGCTGCTGATTTTCACCATCATTGACCGGCCTTTCTGGGTGATTCTGAACAGCGAGGACGTGGTCGAAGAAATGGTCCGCACCCTGGTGGGAAGCAGCGCGCTGATTCT
Organism: bacterium; assembly: GCA_030699855.1. Taxonomy (GTDB): domain Bacteria; phylum Patescibacteriota; class Gracilibacteria; order JAUYGZ01; family JAUYGZ01; genus JAUYKR01. The sequence goes on along the minus strand of JAUYKR010000079.1, from coordinate 1,623 downwards.
GGCCGTTCCCATCGCCACTGTTTTGGCTGCGCATTTTTTCTCCACCGGAAAACTGTCAACATCATCCGCCCATCGCCACTAAACGGCCGATTATTCTTTAGTATTTTTTCACATGTCAATTCTGGTCGATCTCAAACTAAGGGGGAAGTATCTTCTTCCGGTTTGGCTGAAGAAGGGACTTAAATACCTGCTCTATTCCTGCCAGGATTTTGCCGACTTTGTAAAAGGAAAAAAATCCAAATTTCCGCCCAGACGATTAAATTTTGTCGGTAGCAGCCAGTTCGAAGCAGTAGGGAAAGAATTTTTCGACTACCTAAAAAAATACGCCGACCTGCAGCCTGGCGAAAAAGTACTGGATGTCGGTTGCGGAATCGGTCGCATTGCCCTGCCCCTGGCCGAGTATCTGGATAAGAAAGGCAGATACAGCGGTTTCGACATCGATAAACGGGGAATTGCCTGGTGTCAAAAGCACATCAGCGCTGACCACAAGCATTTCGAATTCCAGCATGCGGACATCTACAACCGTTACTACAATCGCGGCGGAGCTATCTCAGCAGAGGGGTTCACCTTCCCCTACCCGGACAAAAACTTTGATCTGGTTTTTGCGGTATCAGTTTTTACCCATATGTTGCCCTCGCAGGTGACTCGCTACTTTTCCGAGATCACCCGGGTGCTCAAGCCGGGGGGAAGAGTGCTGCTCACCTTTTTTCTCCTCGACGAGGAAGCCAAAAAGTTGATCGCGAATGGATCGGCAAAGGCCAAGTTTGTGTACACGGACGATCAGGTTTCCTTTTATTCTCACAAAGGCAATCCGGAGGCGGAAGTGGCCTACCTTCAAACCTGGATTCAGGAGCAGCTTCAAAGCGCTGATCTGATCGATCATCAGCTTTACTCTGGCTCCTGGTCTGGGAAAAACAAGCCTGTCAGTTACCAGGACATCCTGGTGGCGCGGAAGAAAGAAGATTAAATCAGGGGCTCTTCAAAGTCTTGCTCGAAATCGGGAGCGGCATTGTCTTCGCTGAACTCTCCGGCTTCATCCCACTTGGACAACAGTTTTTCCACCTCCTCCTTGGGCTTGCAATAGGTATTTCGCGAGTGTTCGATGATCTGCTGGGACAGGTCGTTGGTCACGGGCGGAACCGCCAGAGTACGGGCGGAAAAGGCTTCGCGTATTTCTCCATTGACCGACATCTTGATGTAAAACTCCCGTACTCCCAGGTTAATAATGTCGCGTTCTTTGAAGATGGGATTATACTCGGCGGCCAGGACTCCGGCGTCATCGGCGCCGACGCGGAAGCTGACGATCGAACCGATATTTCCAAAGACTGTCTTTTGAATCACGGGGATTAACTGACCCATGTACTGGTGCGCGATGGTTAGGCTCAGATGATACTTGCGGGCTTCGGAGAGGATGTTCGCGAAGGTATCGGTGGCGAAGTTTTGGAACTCATCGATGTAAAAGTAAAAATCCTTTCGTGAACTTTCCGCCATGTCGGCCCGCTGCATGGCCGCCTGATAAATTTTGGTAATGATCATGGATCCCAGCAGGCCGGAATTTTCTTCACCCAGCAGACCTTTGGAAACCTTCATCAGCAAAATCTTGTTGTTGTCCATCACGTCGCG